>CAZRDZ010000068.1:0-2988 GCA_964599135.1 uncultured bacterium | reverse complement strand
GGGTTTATATCAATAAGTTTTGCACCATTTTCTTTTGCTATTAAGGGGAGTGTTGAAGCAGGGGCTACAACTCCACTTGTTCCTATGGTGAGAATTAAATCACATTTTTTTACTTCTTCCTCTGCTTTCCTGTATTCTTTTTCAGGTAAAAGTTCTCCAAAAAAAACAATTGAAGGTCTTAAATGTCCACCACATTCGCATTTAGTAAATTCATAATATTTTTTTATCAAATTTTTTCTTCCCTTTATTGATTTCAAATTTTTCAGAAATTCCATAATTTCACTTTCACTAAAAATTTTCTCTTTCCTGCATTTTTTACAGAACCATCTGAAAAAATTTCCATGAATTTCAATCACATTTTTATTTCCTGCTTTCTGATGTAAATTATCTACATTCTGAGTGATAACTGATTTCAGGTTTCCTTTTTTTTCAAGTTCTGCAAGAAAAAAATGTATTTTATTTGGTTTTGCATTGCAGATGGTCTCTCCAAATTCAAAAGCAAAATTCACAACTTTTGAAGGAGAAAAAAGAAAAACTTTTGTTAGCCCGGATAAAGTGCCGTAAATTTCAGGGTTATATTTTTCCCACAATCCACCTTTTCCCCGAAATGTGGGTATTCCACTTTTAACTGAAACCCCTGCTCCTGTGAGAGCAACTACATATTTGAATTTCTTAACAAACTCATAAAGTTCTTCATATTTCATAAAAATTAACGGTCTCTCTTTCAAACTATTCTTTCAATCAATTTTATCATTCTGTCAATTAAAGGGTCTAAAATATCTGAAAGACCATCTGGAATTTTCCCATATCTTTTCATTTTCTCCGTTTTCATATCACAGAGAATTTCCCATATCTTTGAAGTTCTGGATGAAATAACTGCAACATCTGTTAAGACATCTTCTTTTAAATTAAATTTCCGCTTCATATCAGAAATAATTTTTTTAAGTTCTTTTATTTTTTCTTCAATTTTTTTTCTTTTTTCTTTTTTTATTTTCCTTTCAATTTTCAAAAATAAAAAATTTTCTTCTTTTAAAACTGATTCTATCTCTTTTAATAATTCTTCAATAACTCCTAATTGAGAACTTAAAGCATTTCTATAACTTTCTGGGATTTTCACTTTCCTTCCTTTAAATATTTCTACATTTTTCATAACAACATCTCCACACATACCTCTATGGCAGTTTGTTCATATAAAAGTTGTTTTTCAGGTGGTGTGTTCTGGTTATTGTTTTGAACTTCTATCGTCAAATATGGAGTTCCACATTTCATTGTAAGCCAATCAATAGATATCTTTCTCCTTTCATCTGGTTTGTTCAAATCCCTATCCCTTTCACCTGCTCGCGCATAATATTCCTTATCCCCTGGATGTGGTTTTGCCCCAACCTTTCTCCATCTCTCTATGACCTTTTCTTCTACTCTATCTGCATATTCTATTACCTTCTCTGGAATCCAGTTATCTCTTGGATGGATTACTAATGTATCCATTTTTTCCCAGTCCTCCATCCCCTGATGAAGTCCAATAAATAAGTCATAGTGGAATTCATCTGATAATCTATCAACTAACTTCCACCAGGTGCATCCTTTATAAGAATGGGGTTCACCATATAATGTCTCTGATAATTTCTCCCACACAATCCCTATTTCTTCTAATCTTTCTACCTCCTGGTCAAATACAGGATGAGTATGCCAGAATTTATTAACTATTTTTGCAGAAGGGTTGCCTAATAGCCGACCTACCATTATATATTCAAATTCTTCATTTGAATATTTTGTTCCATCCCACCAGTCAACTGGAGATTTTTTTCTACCATAAGGATTGCAAACAGGTATAAAAGTAAGTCGCACTCTTTTTAATATTTCTTCTCTCGGTAGATTACTTCTGCTTCCATCTAATTTTTTACCGGTAATTATCTCATTTAAAAAATTCATAGCAGCTGCTGTCCCTGCCGGCTCATGAGCATGGGGAACTGCAAGAAGAAAATTTTTCTTATTCTCATATTCTCTATCAGTCACAGTAATTGCATAGACATTGTCCCCGGAAAATTGTATTTCTTCATCTATCCTTACTATTTCAGGAAATTCTTTCTTCCATTCAATTATTTTTGAATTAATTTCATCTGGTTTTGATAACCATGTTTTTCCTGCTATTGCTTTCATAATCTCCCCCTTGATAAAATTCTTTAAATATTTTTACTCATTATCCAGTTCTGTATTCCTTCTTCCTTCCATCCAAAGGACTTTAATTTTTCAACCAGATTTTCTGGAGGGTATAGAAAAGATACTTTACTAATAATAAACTTTAAATTCCTTTTCGCAAATTCATCAATAAGTTCAGATCCTGTTTGTTCATCCTTACTACAGAAAAATGTAATTGAAACAATGCTTTTATTCAAAGGAGTTAATAATGAAGCAGAACGACCGACCACTGCCCCTACAAATTCCTCTCCTCTAAATCCTGTAATACATCTCTGAGGTTCATCTCTAAATATTTGAAAACTGGCATTCAGAAATTTTTCCGCTTTCTCTTTACCAAAATTTTCCTCAATCAATTTTACATCTTTCAAAGAACCCTGACGAATTTTTAATTTTGAAGAATGTTTTAAATAAGAATCCATTTCTTTAACCAGATGATATTTTACTTCTTCACATTCCCAGCCAAGTTTCTTAAATAAAGAATGAGCAACAGTTATAACCTTTAATTTTAATACTCCTTTTGCTTTCATATCATTCTCAAATGTGGTGATAAGATTACTGGCAATACCCTGTTTTGTATGATTAATATCAGTAGCAAAATATCCAACCCATCCTATTTTTTCTTTGAAATCTATTCCATAAGAGGTCATAAATCCCACAATTTTGCCTTCCTTTTCTGCTACATACTGATATTCAGGATTTATTTTTAATCTCCTCAGTAATTCAGGTCCAATAATTTCAGGTTTATCCCAATACTGGCAGACAATATTCATTACATCTTCAAAATCTTCCATT
>CAZRDZ010000067.1:0-6095 GCA_964599135.1 uncultured bacterium | reverse complement strand
ACAACAAAATCACCAGATTGTAAAATTTTTTGTTCCCTGTTAGAACCGGGTTCTGTAAAATTTTGAACCGTATTCTATAAATGTCTCTGACATTGCTTTTATTTTTTCCCAGGTATGATTTACTGCTTTTGGTGATGGATACCACTTTGCTATAAAGCCACCATTAAATTTACCAAGATAATCAATTAATTTTTTCGCATAGTTTTTAACATCTTCAACAGTTCCATTAATCATTGTATGCTGTATATCAACAGGACACCAGAAACAGAGGCGTCCACCAAACCTTTCACTTAAATTTTCAACTCCCATATTTTCCTGCTGGTCCATCTGAATTACATTTAATTTTGCTTCAATTAATCCATCAAGAATATCAATTATATATCCACAACTGTGTAAAAATGTAAGAATTCCTTTTGAATGAGCAAACTCATACACTTTTTTATATTTTGGTTTCCATACCTTTTCCCAGATTTCTGGCTTAACTATTAACCTATCCTGAAATCCCCAATCATCATAGGAAATTATCCCATCCACTCCAATTTCTGAAAATCTTTCAATAGATGCCATTGCAATTTCACAGAGTTTATCAAGAAGTTTATCAAGTTGTTCTGGATATAAGTAAGGGTCTGTCCATGCTGCTTGATGTCCTCTTAAATATTCAAGACGATGAATTATACTGAAAGGAATATCCGCAAGTATGAATTTTTCTTCTTTGCTCTTTTCTTCAATTGTTTTTTTTGCAGTTATATATCTTTCTTTTTTCCAGTAGTCAGGGAATCTTACTTTTGACCAGTCAGAATAATCACTTAAAGGATGAAATTTAACCTGTCCCATTGTTACATCATTTTCTAATCTTTCCCATATACATCCAAACTCATCTTCCCATTTTGTTTCTGTCTTTACAGATGGTTGCCATTCAGGGTCAGGGGTACAACCAACATGTATAAAGTCAGAACCAAATTCTTCGGGTAAATCATAAGGGATTCTTTCAGGTCCCTGAAAAAGAATTGCTCTTTTAACTATTTCTTTTGAAGTCATTTTTACTTCCATTGATAAGGTGGAATTACCCACTTTTTTAATATTTCTGTTTCTACATTATAAAACTTTCCTGTAAATAATCTCTGAACTAAATCAAGTTCAATTTCTCTTGCAACAAAATAAGAAAATATTGTTTCTATCCCATAAGGGATAATTCTCCCTTTCTTTAAATAATTCATAATTACTTTATATCTTTCTATTTCAAAGTTTTCCTCATCCACAGGAATTTTTATAATTTTGTATTCACTTTTAAAACTTTTGAAAAGATTTTCCTGTTGTAAAAATTTCTCTCTTTTTATATTTCCTCCTTTTATCAAAAAAGATGTGATTATTTTTTCATCTTTTCTTTTTTTCAATATATAAGTTGAGAGATTTGCAAAATCAATTTCGATTTTTCCGTATCTTTCAATAAATTCAGAATGGTAAGAGTTTAAAGTATTATAAAGCCAGGTGTAATATTCATTTTTAAGGTTAAGGAGTTTTTCTTCAATATCTTTTTTCCCTTTCACTATTTCAACACCATTTTTTAAAAAATCAGGCAATTCTATTTTCCTTTCCTCTACACTCCTTTTCAATATCTGTCCTGGTAAATTCCCTGGATAGACAAAATTTTCTTTTCCCTCTGCAATAAGTTTGAGATTAAAAAAGTCATTTTTAAGGAGAAAAATTTTTAAAAGAGATGGAGCATATTTTTCAACCTCTCTATAAAAATTTTCCCTCTCTTTATTAAAAAATTCAGATACTTCTTCTGCACTTGATACATTTGAAGGTAGTTTATAAAATGATTTTTCAGTTAGAGCAACAAATTCAGTTAAACTTTTTACCTCTATCAATTTCTGAATTTGCTGATATGTTAAAAATCTTTTCTCAAGTGATTTAATCCTTCCACTTTCAGAATAAATATCCATCTTTCTTCTCTTTATTGCTTTCCTTTCTTTCCATTTCCATAACTTCTTTAATTTTTTCAAAATCCTTCTGTAAGATTTTATATCTATCAGGGTTATAGACAGCAACAGCAGGATGGTAAAGAGGAATTATAAAAATGCCATTTTTTTCATAAATATTTCCATGAATTTTGCTTATTGTAGAACTTTCATCTATTGAAAATCTTTTAAATATTTCTCTCATTGAATATCTTCCAAGACAGACAATAATTTTCGGCTTTATTATTTCTAACTGTTTTGTCAGGAAATAAGAGCATTTTTCAATTTCTTCATCTAAAGGGTCTCTGTTATTTGGCGGTCGGCATTTAATCACATTCGTTATATAAATGTCATCTCTTTCCATCTGGATTGATGAAAGAAGAAGGTCAAGAACTTCTCCTGCTTTACCGCAAAAAGGAATACCTCTTTTATCTTCATTAAAACCGGGACCCTCTCCAACAAGTAGAACTCTGCTTTCAGGATTTCCTTTTCCAAAAACAACATTTGTTCTGCTTCTATAAAGTTTACACTTTTTACAGTTTTTTGCTTCTTCTTCTATTTTTTCAAGTTCACTTTTCTTGTTCATTAAAAAGTTTTTCAGCAATTTCTTTTCTTAATCTTTCACCAAATACTTTTTTTATTATATCCCAGGAGAACTCAATATCCCATTTTTCTTCCTGGATTAAAAATTTATCCTTTATTTTTTTATCTTTTACAATATCATAACCATCCAGTTTTACATCAGCATTTTCAGGAATTAAAATTTTAAGTTCTTTTTTATCATCTACTTTTGACAGTAATGATGAAATAATCTTTCCCATATTTTTGTTTAAGTATTCATTGAATTTATTTTCTATCTCTTCTTCACATTTTTTTATCAGTTCATTTTTTAGTGAGAGAAGTTCTTTATTTTTCTCAATCTTGAAATTCACAATATCATTTGAAATTTCACTATCAATTACTTTCTTCAATCTCTTTTCTTTCTCTTCATATTCTCTGTCAATTTTATTCTTTTCCTTTTCCCATTCAGAATTCAAGAAATTTTTCGCTTCCTCTATTATCGTTTTACTTTTTTCTTCCGCTTCTTCCATTATTTTCTTAATAAGATTTTTCATTTTTATATTTTTACTCCAAAAAGTAAAAATATTGAAGCAACAAGAGCCAGAACTGCGTATGTTTCAACAAGAGCCCCATAAACCATTGCTCTCATACTTGCTTCTGGATGCTTTGAAGCAACTGAAATTCCAGCAGCACACACCTTTCCCTGATGTATTGCAGAAAAAAGTCCGGAAATTGCTATAGGAAGGCAGGAAAGCATAATTTGAACACCAACGGATGGAGAAATTACAGTTGTTTTTCCTCCCAGAATTCCCACTTTCATTATTACAAGAAAACCGGTTAAAAATCCATAAATTCCCTGTGTTCCTGGAAGAGCAACAAGTAAAAGCATTGTTCCGAATTTTTCTGGTTCTTCTGATAAAACCCCATTTGCCTCTCTTCCGACATAACCAATTCCTATGCTTGACCCAATACCACAGAGAAAAATTGCAAGTCCTGCTCCAAGTAAAGCATACAGAAGACCAGCATCCATTTTATCCTCCCTTAATTTGTTTTATTTTTTTAATCACGAGTGGAACTACTTCAAAGAGGTCTCCGACAACACCAAGATTTGCAACTTTAAAAATAGGTGCCTCTCGGTCTTTATTTATTGCAATAATAAAATCAGATGTCTGCATACCAGCAAGATGCTGTATTGCTCCAGATATTCCACACGCAATATAAATTTTTGGTTTGACTGTTTTTCCCGTTTGTCCAACCTGATGAGGGTAAGGAATCCATCCAGAATCAACAGCAGCACGGGAAGCACCAACTGCTCCACCTAAAAGAGAGGCGAATTCCTTTATTATGTCAAAATTTTCAGGTCCCTTCATTCCTCTTCCACCAGAAACAATTATTTCTGCTTCCTGAAGGTCAACTACATTTTCAACCTTTTCCCTTCCGAGAATTTCAACATTTCCATCATCTTCAATTTCTATATTTTCTTCAATTATATTTCCATCTTTTCCATCAATAACTTCTGCAGGTGAAAAAATTTTAGGTCTTATTGTTGCCATTTGAGGTCTGTGATATTTACATATAATTTTTGCCATTAGATTTCCACCAAAGGTAGGTCTTGTCTGAACTAAAAGTCCTGTTTCCTCATCAATATCAATATCTGTGCAGTCAGCAGTCAGTCCTGTTTTTATTTTTGCAGCAACAGATGGGATGAAAGACCTTCCTATCATCGTAGCAGCAGCGATAACAATGTTTGGTTTATATTTATTTATGAGTTTTGAGAATGCATCGGCAAATGTCTGTTCTCTGAAATTTTCAAGTTTTTCATTTTTTATAACATACACATTATCACAGCCCCTTTTAATAAGATCTGGAGCAAGAGAAGAAACATTTTCGCCAAAGAGAACTCCTGAAATTTCCTGATTTAGTTTTTCTTTAATTTTAAGACAGGCGGAAAGCATCTCATAAGAAACAGGAGAAATACTTCCATCTTTTGTTTCAGCAAAAAACCATATTCCCTGATACTTTGATGTATCAATTTCTTCCTTTTTCTCCTCTTCTTTATAAAGTGCCTTTTCAGGACAGTTTTTTACACATAATCCACAGAGAGTGCATTTTTCATTTATAAAAATTTTATTATCTTTTATTTCAATTGCATCAAAAGGACAAACATCAATACACACCTTACAGAGAGTACATTTTTCATAAATTACTTTTATCATTATACTACTCCCATTTCTTTAAGTTGTTTAACAATTTCTTCTGCTAAATCTTCTGCCTCTCCTTCAATAACCTTCCCTTCTTTTTTTAATTCCTGTGTCCAGACATCAACAACTCTTGTTGGTGAACCGTCCTGTCCGAAAAATTTTTCATCTCCTCCGATTTGTTCTGCTGTTAATTTCTTTATTTCTGCTTTTTTCGCTTTTAAAAGTCCCTTTAAAGATGGTATTCTTGGTTCATTAATTTCTTTGACAACTGTAATTAAAACAGGAAGTTTAACTTTTACTTTTTCGTAATGGTCTTCCATCAATCTGACACACTCCATAACATCTTCTGATATATTTTCAATTTTGCTAACATATGTAACATATGGAATATTTAAAAATTCAGCCACTTCAGGTCCTACCTGTCCTGTGCTTCCATCAAGGGTTTCTCTTCCGCATATTATAATATCAAAATTTCCTATTTTTTTAATTCCACAACTTAAAGTATAAGAAGTTGCAAGAGTATCACTTCCTGCAAATTTCTTATCAGTAAGTAAAACTCCATCATCTACTCCCATTGCTATTGCTTCTTTCAATGCTTCTTCTGCCTGTGGAGGTCCCATAGAAATTGAAATAACCTCTCCACCAAATCTTTCTTTCAGTCGTATCCCTTCTTCAATAGCATAAGTATCATAGGGATTTATTATACTTTTTACTCCCTCTCTTACAATTCTCTTTGTTTCAGGGTCAATTCTCACATCAAGTGATTCAGGAACCTGTTTTAAACAAACAATTATTTTCATCTCTTCCCTCTTTATTAAAAAAAATATTCAGGATATATTATACCATTGATGTTATTTTTGTAAACTTTCACATTCTTTCCTCACAGAGGTATAATTACTGAAATTTCTCTGGAGGGTTTCTATGAAGAAGAAAAGAAATAGCGTATATGATAAATTTGAAATAAAAAGAGAAGGAACGATTGAGGAGAATATTGATAAACTTAAAGAAGACCTTGGTGTTTATCTGGAGGGCACAAAAGATATAAAGTATGATAAAGAAAAAGAAGAAAAATTTATAAGCCCTGTTAAAAGAGAGAAAGTTGAAGAGGAAAAGTTACCTTTAAATACTGATGACAATTTTGTAGAGAAGCAGGAGAAAGAGAGTGTGCAGAAATTAAAAGTAGAGGACAGAATAGAATTAAAATTTAATAAAAAGTTATTAATTATCCCTCTCCTTATTTTCATCCTTTTAATATTTTCTATGAAGTTTTCAATCTTTAAATATGCCACCAGACCAAAAGAAGACATTGACATTCCAGGAATAAAGATAAAATCAATTTTTTATTACAACATTTTTGGAAAAAAAATAAAAG
>CAZRDZ010000066.1:0-6132 GCA_964599135.1 uncultured bacterium | reverse complement strand
TATAAGGGCAGTTGAATCAAAAGATGCAATTACTGCGAAAGTTTATAAAATACAATGGCCAAAACTTGAAAAATTAAGAAAGGAAATAATAAAAAAAGTTCCAGGAGTGGTAAAAGTTCTTTATGATATTACACCAAAACCCCCCAGTACAATTGAGTTTATCTGATTATGAGCAAAAATAGAGTAATTATTCTTGGCGGTGGACCTAATAGAATTGGGCAGGGGATTGAATTTGATTATTGCTGTGTTCATGCATCATTTGCTCTTAGAGAAGAAGGATATGAAAGTATTATGGTAAATTGTAATCCTGAAACAGTTAGCACTGATTATGATACTTCTGACAAACTTTATTTTGAACCTATAACAGTTGAAGATGTTATGAATATAATAAGAAAGGAAAATCCTTTAGGAGTAATTCTACAATTTGGAGGTCAAACTCCTCTTAATATTGCTCTTCCTCTTAAAAAAGAAGGTGTTAAAATTCTTGGAACAAGCCCTGAAACGATTGATTTAGCAGAAGACAGAAAAAAATTCAGCGCACTTCTTAAAGAAGTTAATTTAAAGCAACCACCAAATGGAACAGCAACTTCTTTTGAGGAAGCAAAAATTATTGCAGAAAAAATTGGTTATCCAGTCCTTGTAAGACCATCTTATGTTCTTGGAGGAAGGGCTATGGAGATAGTTTACGATAGAACATCCCTTGAAGAATTTATGGAAAAAGCAGTTGATGTTTCACCAGAGAAACCTGTTTTGATTGATAAATTTCTTGAAGATGCAATTGAAGTTGATGTTGATGCAATTTGCGATGGAAAAACCTGTGTAATCGGTGGAATAATGGAACATATAGAAGAAGCAGGAGTCCATTCAGGGGATAGTGCAATGGTAATTCCTCCTTATAGTTTGAAGAAAAAAATGACCGATGAGATTATGGAAGGGACAAAAAAACTTGCTTTAACCTTAAATATAAAAGGGCTTATAAATATACAATTTGCTATAAAAAACAATACTGTTTATGTTCTTGAAGTAAACCCAAGAGCATCCAGAACTATACCTTTTGTGAGTAAAGCAATTGGAGTTCCTCTTGCAAAACTTGCAACAAAAATAATGATAGGAAAGACCCTTGAAGAGTTAAATTTCACAAAAGAAGTAAAAATTAAACATTTTGCTGTTAAGGAATCTGTCTTTCCGTTTGATAGATTTGGCAATATAGATGCAACATTAGGTCCTGAAATGAAATCAACAGGGGAGGTTATAGGTATTGATGAAAGTTTTGAAATGGCTTATGCCAAGAGTCAACTTGCAGCAGGACAAAAACTACCTCTGAAAGGAAATATATTTCTTTCTGTGAAAGATAAAGATAAACCCACTATTTTAGAAATTGCAAAAGGTTTTTCAAAACTTGGTTTTAAACTTTTTGCAAGTAAAGGAACGGGAGAATATTTAAGGAGAAAAGGGATAGAAGTTGAAATTTTGCCCAAAATATATGAAATTGAAAGACCTAATATACTTGATTACATTAAAAATAATCAAATTGATTTAATTATAAATACTCCTTCAGGGAAAAAACCGAGAAAAGATATTCTTTCTATCAGAGCAATTGCAGTTCAGAGAAATATACCTCTTGTCACGACTATACCGGGCGCAAAAGCCACTTTTCTGGCTATAAAAAAATTGAGAGAAAGTCCAATAAAAGTTAAAAGTATCCAGGAATATCACAGGGAAATATAAAATGGTTGGAATAATAAATTATGGTGCAGGTAATGTTTTCAGTGTATACAGTGCTGTGAAAATATGTGGTTTTACTCCATTTATAATTGAAAAGGCAGAAGAAATAAAAAAATCAGAAATCATAATTATCCCTGGAGTTGGTTCTTTTGACGACGGGATGAAATTTCTTTTTAAAACAGGTATAGGAGAGGAGATAAAGAGAGAGATAAGAAAAGGCAAACTATTTCTTGGAATATGTCTTGGTTTACAATTACTTTTTTCTGAAAGTGAGGAAGGTAAATTAAATGGGCTTGGAATTTTAGATGGAAAGGTTAAAAAATTTTTATTTAGAGATAAATCAATTAAAATTCCTCATATGGGATGGAGTAAAGTTAAACAGGTTAAAGAAAGTAATCTCTTTACAAATATTCCTGATAATACATATTTTTACTTTGCCCATTCCTATTATGCTAAAATAGAGAAAGAAAATATAATTTATGGAAAAACAGATTATGGGATTAACTTTCCATCTGTCATAATGAAAAATAATATAGTTGGAGTGCAGTTTCATCCTGAAAAAAGTAGTAAATACGGACTTATTTTCCTGAAAAACTTTTTACTAACCAAACCCGGTTTGGGATAGGAGGAAAATAAATGGTTGCAATAAGAATAATTCCCTGTCTTGATGTAAAAGATGGTAAGGTTGTCAAAGGAGTGCATTTTAAAGATTTGAAAGAAGCAGGAGACCCGGTAGAACATGCCTCTTTTTACAGTAAAGAAGGCGCAGATGAACTTGTTTTCCTTGATATAAGTGCAACTATAGAGGGAAGGAACACTATGATTGAAGTGGTAAAAAAAGTTGCAGAAGTTGTATTCATTCCGTTAACTGTTGGTGGGGGAATAAGGAGCATTCAGGATATAGAAAATCTTTTAAAATCTGGCGCAGATAAGATTTCCATAAATACTGCTGCTGTTTTAAATCCAGAACTTATAAAAAAATCAGCGAAAAAATTTGGAAGCCAATGTATAGTTGTTGCGATTGATGCAAAGTTAAAGGCAAAAGAGGAATGGGAAGTTTATATAGAAGGAGGAACGAAACCTACAGGTATTTCTGCAGTTGAATGGGCAAAAAAAGTTGAAAATATGGGAGCAGGGGAGATACTCTTAACAAGTATTGATAAAGATGGAACTCAATCAGGATATGATATTGAACTTACAAGAAGAATTTCTGAAAGTGTAAAAATTCCAGTAATTGCTTCTGGTGGAGCAGGGGATTTACAGCATTTATATGATGTGGTAAAAAAAGGGAAAGCAAGTGCCGTTTTACTTGCTTCTCTTCTCCATTTTAGAAAGTATTCTATCTCTCAGATAAAAGAGTTTTTGAATAAAAAGGGAATTGAAGTCAGAATTTAATTTTCCTCAAGTTAAAAAATCTTATGAATAGAAATTTTAGAATTCTTATACTAAATGATGGGAATAAAGGAAATTTTATTCAGTCCTGTGGAATTGCTCAAAACTTTCCTTCATCAAAAATTGATGTTTTAAAGATTGAATTAAAAGGTCTGAAATATAAACTACCTAAAAGAAAAGGAAAATATCCTTTATTACTGAAATTTCTAAATCTTTTCTGTTACTTAAGATTTTTTAAAACAGGGATTTTATTTTTAAAGTTATATTCAAAAAAAATAAAAGAAAAAATGAATAAAAACTATGATTTTATTATTTCTACTGGTTCTCTTCTTTCACCAGTAAATATTCTACTTTCAAAAAAATTAAATGCTTATTCAATTCAAATAATGGTTCCTGATGGAGTTCCTCTTTCACTTTTTGATTTTCTCATTGTTCCTTATCATGATTATATAAGGTTAAAAAATAAGGGAAGAAATGTAATTACCACACTTGGAGCTCCAAATATGATAGATGAAAGAATGAAAGAAGAAGCAATAAAAAAAATACCTGAATGGGTAAAGAAAAAAATAAGAAAGAAAATAATATCAGTTTTAATTGGTGGTAATGACCAGAATTATAAAATTTCGCTAAAATGGATTGAAAATTTTAAAAGGGGTATTGAAAAAATAAAAAACAAATTTCAATTTTATTTAACCACTTCAAGAAGGACAGATGAGAAAGTAGTAAGTTTTATCATTGAAAATTTTAAAAATGATGAGGATATTCTTTTTATAGAAATTCCTGATATTTCAAATGTCTCAATTTATCCATCAATACTCTTTCTTTCTGATGTCATTCTTGTCACAGAAGATAGTATAAATATGATTTCAGAAGCAGCAAGCACCGGGAAAAGAGTAATAATTCTTGGTGTGGAAAGAAAAACTGATAAAAAATTGATTTTTGATTACACAATTGAAAAATTTGTTGAAAAGGGGTATTCTGAATATATCCCGTATGATAAAGTAATAGACCTTTCAGATATTGTTGAAGAAGTTTTGAAAAAGAAATATAAAAAGTTAAATGAGGCAAAAATATGTGTCCAGAAAATATTGCAGAACATAAATTAAAAAAAATCCTCATAATCGGCTTGAGTTGTCTTGGAGATAATTTACTTATAACTCCTGCTATAAAAAAAATAAAAGAAACATTCCCAGAGGCATCTTTTGACATAATAATAGGTCCAGGAGCGGTTGATTTTGCAATTGAAAACCCGTGGTTTAAAGAATATTTTGTTTACGACAAGAAAAAAAGCATATTTAAACTTATAGGGAAAGTGAGAAAAAAAAGATATGATTTGATTGTTGACTTCAGAAATTCTTTTCTGCCATTTTTTTTAAGAGGGAAGTATAAACTTACTTTCTTTATTAAAGAGTTTTTTTCAGATAAGATGTTTACTCATGAAAGTGAAAGAGTTTTATCTTTTCTTGAACCATTTTTTGGAAAGGAGAAAGACATAAAACTTCATTTTCCTTTGACAAAGGTTTACAAGGAAAAATGTGAAGAAATCCTTTTAAAACATAAAATAAAAAAATCCGATTCTATAGTAGTTTTCTGTCCGGGGGCAAATTTTGAGAAGAAAAGATGGGATAAAGATAAATTTGCTCAATTGGGGAAAGAACTTTTTAAATATTATGATATAAAAATAATTGTTGTTGGTTCTAAAAATGAAATTCCTCTTTGTGAAGAAGTGACTGAAAAAATAAATGATAAGAATGCTATAAATCTTGCAGGAAAAACAAATATAAGAGAACTTGCATCTATCCTTTCCGTGAGTGATTTATTGATTACAAATGATACAGGAACAATGCATCTTGCTTCTGCTGTAGGATGTCCAATTGTTGCAATTTTTGGACCTGGAAATCCTTATAGATATGGACCAATAGGAGTGAGAAATTATGTTGTTCATGCAGAAATAGATTGTTTCCCCTGTAAAGTTGAAAGCAAATGTAAGATTGATTTTGAATGTTTGAAAAGAGTAACTGTTGAACAGGTTTTAAAAGCAGCAATGTTAATCCTTGATGAAAAACAACAACCATACCTTTTTGAAATATGAAAATAGCACTCCTTGTTCCTGAAATGAATATTGGTGGAGTAGAGCAGGGGACTTATGACCTTGCTTCTGGATTTATAAAAAGGGGACATAAAGTATTTCTTTTTTCTGCCGGTGGTAAAATGGTTCCGGAATTAGAAAATAGGGGTGTAAACTATATTTATTTTCCTTTTCATAAGAAAAATCCTCTTACTTTTGCCCTTTCTGTTAGAGAACTGAGAAAAATTATAAGAAGAGAAAAAATAGATATTATTCACGCAAGGAGTAGATTTCCTGCCTGGGCTGGATATTATGCCTGTAAAAATTTAAATAACTCACATTTTGTAACAAGTATACACGGATTTTATAAAAAGAAATTTTATAGCAAAATAATGATAAAAGGGGAAAGAATAATTGTTGTTAGTAATTCCTTAAAAAATTATGCAATTAAATATTTAAAAGGTGATGAAAAAAAAATAAGGGTTGTGTATAACGGGATAAATGTTGAAGATTTTAAAAACCTGAAGAAAAACAAACATAATGAATTCATAATAGGTTGTATAGGAAGATTAACAAGAGTTAAAGGTTTTCAATATGTTTTACTCGCAATAGCAAATCTAAAAGAGAAAATAAAAAATCTAAAACTCATTATTGTTGGTGAAGGGGAATTATCTAACTATTTAAAAAGAATGAAAGAAAAACTCAATCTTGATATGGTATATTTCAAAAAAGGAAAAGCAAAAGAATATTTACCTCTATTAGATTTGCTTATTGCTCCTCATTTAGAACCAGAGGATTTATCATCTGAAAAATTCTGGATAGGAAGGGCAGGAGTTGAGGCACAAATTGCTGGTATTCCTGTTATTACAACTTCTAAAGGAGTTAAGAAAGGGGAGTTTATCACTGGAAATTATGCCATTTTTGTTGCACCTGAAGATATAGAAGGA
>CAZRDZ010000065.1:0-6311 GCA_964599135.1 uncultured bacterium | reverse complement strand
ATCAAGAGAAAGTCCTAATTCTTCACATTTTTTTATCTGTTCTCTGTTTGCTCCTGCTGCAAATCTTTTTTCTTTAAATCTGTTGAGAACAAAATCTGTATCAATTGAGGAAAGTTTTTTCTCTTTTGTTATCAGGGCAGAAGCAACAATCAGTCCTGTTAAAGGGTCAACACAATAAAGTGCTTTTGAAAGAAGTGTTTTTCTTTCTATATGTCCTGGATGAGCAACAATTGCTTCAAGAACATCTTCAGGTAATTTATCTTTTAAAATTTCAGCAGTCCTTTTCCCGTGCATCTGGAAATTATCTTTTGTTTCTTCATAATCAAGGTCATGTAAAAGTCCTGCTATTGCCCATTTTTCTTTATCCTGACCAAATTTTTCAGCCAATTTTTTCATACAATTTTCAACAGCGAGGGAATGTTTTATAAGATTTTTATTTTTTATTTTTTCATTTAATATTTTAATTGCTTCACTTCTTTCCATTTCTTATTCCTTTGTAAAATTCCTCAAAAAATACCTTCTTCCATCAAATTCAACTTCTTTTAAATATCCTTTTTTTATCAATGTCTCAACAACTTCCCATTTCTCTTCTGATTTTTCAAGAAGTTTTTTCACCTGTTTTTCTGTCATAGGATGGACAGAGGTTGTGCTTAAAATATCATTTTCAACTTTTCCAGTAAATCCAAAATCATAACCACCTATACCTGTAAGAATTTCAACATTCAAGTTCTTATTTTTGAATATTTGATATGCCATATTTATATTCTCAGAAGAAGGAACTTCAACCCATTTTTCAGCAGGTGGTCTTGTAGGAATTGAAATATAACAGATATCCGGTTTAATCTCTTTCAAAAAATTACCTATTTTTTCTATTTCACTTTTACCATCATTTATCCCTCTAACAAGCATTGTTTCTGTTACAAATTCCCCTTTATATTTTTTTGAAAAAGTTTTTATCCCTTCTTTTATTTTATCCAGATTTAGTTCTCTGAAAGGACGATTAACTTTTTTCCATACATTTTCACTTGAAGCATCAACTTTACAACTTATCCAGTTGCCTTTCATAAGTTCTTCCCTTACATCCTCTCTCCAGATTAAAGAAGAATTGGTTATCACTGCTATTTTTATCCCGAATTTTTTAATTTTTTCAATCTCAATTCCTAAATTTAAATCAAGAGTGGGTTCTCCATCGGGAACAAAAGAAATATAATCAATTTTTTCTCCTCTTTTCTTTAGTTCTTCTATTGTCTTCTCAACTTTTTCTACTATTTCCTCAACTTTATAAAACGGTTTTCTTTCAATTGAAAAATTCTTTGTTTTCCCAACCTGACAGTAAACACAGGAATAACTACAGATTTTAGGAGGTATATTATTCACTCCTAAACTTTGACCAAGCCGTCTTGAAGGAACTGGACCAAAAACTATATTTTCCATTTTTATCTTTTCAGGTATTATACCTTCTTTAAAAAAACTTTTAAATTATCAATAAAGACATCATAAGGAACTCTGGAAAGAACAGTTCTTCCAAAATATTCATTGTATTCATTCTTACTCATTCTTAAATAAAACTCAATATTTTTTTCTATAAATTCATCAGGAATGGTAATCTCTTCATCACTTTTTTCAGGAATTTTTTTATTCCATGGACAGACATCCTGACAGGTATCACATCCAGAAATATATTTTCCCTTTTTTAAAAGTTGTTTTTCTTCTCCAGTTAATTTTTCTCTTTTTTCAACAGTCAAATAGGAAATGCATTTTTTTACATCTATTCTATTTTCACTTTCTATTGCTCCCGCTGGACAGTTTTTAACACATTCAATACAATCTCCACATAAATTTTCACCTGGTACATCTGGCTCAATTTCAAAATCAACAATAATTTCTGAAAGAAAAACGAAAGAACCAAACTCTTTTGTAATTAACAACGAATTTTTCCCTATCCAACCAATTCCGGATTTGTAAGCCCAATATTTTTCAAAAATTGGAGCAGTATCAACAAAAAATCTATAATTAAAATTCCCAATTTCTTTTTTTAAAAATAAAACAAATTCCTTCATTCTCTTTTTTAAAACTCTGTGATAATCAACTTTTGTTAAGTATTTTGAGAAAAAACAATTTTCAGGAAGTTTCTTATAATAACCTGTTGCAAGAGAAATGATTGTTTTTCCTTCAGGAAAAAGAAGTTCAGGATTTAACCTGATTTCAAGATTTCTCTGTAAATAGGGAAGGTTTTTATAAAAAAAAGAGCCAACAGCATCTTTATATATCAATGCAATTTCTTCATCAACTTTATCAATTTTTGAAAAACCGACTTTATCAAATCCAAATTTATTTATGTTTTCTTTTATAAGTTTTTTTAAATCATTCCTCAATTTTCTGTGCTTCCCCTGCTTTTTTAATGGCGAATTGAACACCAATAGGACCGAAGAACTGGAAAATTGCAGTTGTTATCGCTATTGAAACAAGGATTGTTTCTCCAAGTGTTTTAAATCCAGGCAATTCGTGAAATGTTAAATAAGCAAGTCCAACAGCAACCCCTGCCTGATTAAATAACCCGGGACCAAGATACTTCTTAACTTTTTCTTCAACATTGGCAATTGCTCCACCTATATATCCACCAATCCACTTTCCAATTGTTCTCCCCAAACAATAAAGGAGAGAAATTAACCCAACCTGCATCAGTTTTGTAATTTTTATTTCCATACCAACACTTCCAAAAAATAAAAGAAAAAATGGAGTCATAACTTTATCAAGAATCTTATTTGTTTGGAGACCTTTTTCTTTATCTAAATTGATTAAAGTTGCACCAACAACCATACAGGAAAGTATTGGAGAAATATTAATCCACTGAGCAATACCCCAGGTAAGAAAAGGTATACCGAGAGAAAGTGTAAATATTCCATCTTCTGAAAATTTAAATTTTTTTAAGATTAAAGAAAATAAAAATCCAATTCCAAAACCGAGAAAAGTCCCTCCTAAAATTTCCCATAGGGGATTTAAAATAGAAGAAAGTAAATTTCCATGAACTCCAAGAACTGTTTTTGTAAGAGCAGCACCAACAGTGAACATAAGAATACCTGCTCCATCATCAAGACCAACTATTGCTATTAACATATTTGTTAAAGAACCCTTTGCCCTCAAATCTCTCAAAACAGCGACTGTTCCTGCCGGGGCTGTTGCTGTTGACAAAGAAGCAAGCATTATTGAAAGAGGTAGATTTTTTGTTAAAAGATAAACAAATGCAAAAACAAAAATAAATGTTATAATAACTTCAACAATAAGAATAATCACCATCTTCTTTCCCATCTCTTTCAAAAAATCCAAAGAAAAACTTGTCCCAACAGTATATCCTACAAGGGAGAGAGTAAGTCCTGAAATTATTTCACCAAAGTTAGAAGGAGTAGAAATTTTTAACACAGAACCAAGAATTACACCGACGAGTAAAAACCCAAGAATACTTGTAAGTCCTATTTTTAAAAATCCTTTCCCTGCCAAATACCCTAAAACAATTAACAATCCTATTAATAGAAACAGATTCATTTTTTTTCTTATTGTAAAGAATTAAATAAAGCCCTTCTTTTTGAAAATTCCAAGAATAATATCAAGTAAACTTAAAATACCTTCTAAGTTACCGTCTTTATCAATAACAAATGCTTTTGTAACATTCCTTTCTTTCATCTTTTTGTAAACTTTTGAGACATTTTCGTCTTCTGTTACTGCTAAATAATTAGTATTTAATAAATCTGCTGCAACGCATAGGGCAAGGACTTCCGGAGATATTTCAAAACTTAAATCAATATTAAATACATCCCTGTATTCTCTTGGTATAAATGTAAGTTTTGAAACAAATTCTTCAATATATTTGGGATGTGGCTTAAAAATCTGGAATATATCTTCCCACTTTATAACACCGACAAGTTTTTTATCCCTTAAAACTGGAAGAGTATGATATTTATATTTATAAAATGTATTCAATATATCTTTAAATTTCGTATCTATCTGAACACTTACAATCTCTTTATTCATTAAATCTTTTACTTTATACATTTTTCAGTCCTGAACTACAAACTGGCTTAAATATTTAAATGAAATTATAAGCCCTTCGTCTTCTCTTTTTTCATCTCCTCTATCATTATACACTGCATCGTGCCGTCCCTCAATATTTAAGTCCCCCTTATATCCCTGTCTTTTCATCTCTTTTATACATAAATTCCAGTCAGTATCTCCAAATCCAGCAAAACAATGTTCAATTGCCCCGGGATACCATATTCCATACTGAGAAAGTAAATCTCTATTTATATGAGCATCTTTTGCGTGAACATGGTATATTCTGTTTCCAAATTTCCTTATTGTAGAAACGGGCTCTATAAACTGACATATTAAATGACTTGGGTCCCATTCAAGACCAATTGCCTCTGATTTAACCTCATTGAATGCTTTTTCCCACATTTCAGGTGTACACATAAAATTAGTTCCATTGCATGGAGTATGGAAATTTCCCATAGGACAGTTCTCAAAAGCAATTTTAATTCCATGACCTTCAGCAAATTTTGAATGTTCACTCCATATTTTTATAAATTCTGGTAAACTTTCCTCCAGTGGTTTTCCAATAACTCTTCCAGAAAATCCAGCCACAACTTTAACTCCCATTTTTTCAGCAAGAATTATTGAATTTCTGACAAGTTCTTTATACTCTTCTTTTTTTGTTTCATCCATATGATTAACATAAAAAGCAGCAAGACAGGAAATTCTTATATCATTCTCTTTGTAGCAGGCAGCAACTTCTTCTGCTTTTTTCTCCCAATCAGGATTCCCCGGGAAAAACTCATCCTCTGGAGAAACTCTTAATTCACAACTTTTAAATCCAACCTTCTTTGCAAATTCAATTCTTTCTTTATCAAATTTCATCATAAAACCTATTCTCATTTTCTATCTCCTTTTTTATAATTTTTTATGTTAATATACAATATATAAAACAGGTGTCAAGAAAAACTAAAAAAGGAGAAAATAATGGAATGGAAAGAATATAAAACAGAAAAGGGAATTAAGTTAATTTACAGAAAAATTCCTGAATTCAGTTCAGTTGCAGTTGGTGTCTTTGTAAGAGCAGGAAGTAGAACAGAAAATGATGAAATAGCAGGAATTTCTCATTTTATTGAGCACATTCTATTTAAAGGGACAAAAAAGAGGACTGGAAATCAAATAAAGGAAGAAATTGAAGGAGTTGGAGGAATCCTTAATGGCTTTACATCTGAAGAAGCAACTTGTTACTGGATTAAAATACTTAATGAATATATTGAAAGAACATTTGATGTTCTTTCTGATATGATTAAAAACCCTGCTCTTAAAGATGAAGATATAGAAAAAGAAAGGTCTGTTATCCTTGAAGAAATTAATATGTATAAAGACATCCCAGCAAAATATGTATATGAAATTTTTGACAGTATTCTCTTTTATAAACACCATCTTGGAAGACCAATTGCTGGAACAGTAGAGACAGTTAAAAAAATTACAAAAGAAGATATGAAAAAATATTTGAAGAAATTTTACAATTCTTCAAACATTGTTATAAGCATCGCTGGAAACTTTTCAGAAAAAAAAGTAAAAAAATTACTTTATAACTTCTTTGATGTAAGGAAAGGGAAAAAATCCAATTTTGATAAATGGGAAGGGAATGGAAAAGGACCAAAAGTTAAAATATTAAAAAAAGGGACAGAGCAGACACACATTGTTTTAGGTGGTATTGCTTTTTCAAGAGAAGACAGAAGAAAATATCCTTTAAGTGTTTTAAATACAATTCTTGGTGGTAATATGAGTAGCCGACTTTTTAACAGAATAAGAGAAGAGATGGGGCTTGCGTATGATATAAGAAGTTTTACAAGAAGTTATGTTGATACAGGTGCTTTTATAATTTCAGCAGGTGTCAATCCTTCCAATTCATTAAAAACAGCAGAAGCAGTAATTGAAGAACTAATAAAAATAAGAAATGAAGGAGTAAAAAAAGAAGAAATTGAAAGAGCAAAAAAATATATAATTTCGCACACACTTATGGAACTTGAAGGGAATTTAGAATATATGATGTTTCTCGGAGAACAGCGTCTTTTAAGAAAAAGGATTACGCCAGTAAAAGAAATTATTGAAAATATAAAAAGTGTCTCTGAAAAAGATATTAAAGAAATAGCAGAAAAACTTTTTACTCAAAATAACTTCTATCTTGCAATGATTGGTCCAGAGGGAGACGAAGAAAAATTTCTTAAAGTTTCAGAAAAATTAAAATAAAAGTAACAGGTAAGTTTTCTAAAAAATAT
>CAZRDZ010000064.1:3223-6331 GCA_964599135.1 uncultured bacterium | reverse complement strand
CCTTCAGGACAATATCCAAGAAAAACACATTTTGGACCTGCTTTTTCAAAAACTGCTGGTAAATTTTTCTTACATATTTCAAGCATTTTATAAGCAAGTTCTCTTATTTCCCATTGTGCTCTTGTGCAACATCTAACTTTAAAAAAATGTAAAAGTTCTCTTGCATTCATCGTGACAACAATTTTAGTTTCAGCCGCATTTGGTAAAATATATCTTGCATCCTGATTTGCCTTTTCTCCTTCTACTCCCATCTCTTTATATCTTTCAATCATTTTTTTATAGACATCCCTTATTTTTTCAATTCCCTCAATAAAATTTTTCTTTAAAATTTCATCTTTCTCAATTGATGGAGGAATTATATAATCAAAATCTTCTTCTTTAACATATCTCTGACTTTGCTGAGAATAAGAAGCAATACGGTGTCTGACAAGTTGATGGGTAAGAGACCTTGAAACACCTTCAATTGCAAATGTAAATTTAACATGCTCAAGAACACTCTCATGCCCTGACTTAACTATTTCTTTTACAAATCTCTCTTTTTTTTCTTTATCTGTTTTTTTACTTTTTTCAAATATATCAAAAGCAAATTTTGGAGAATAACATTGTCTTGCTGCTGAATAAATAATTTCAACAGGGTTTTCACTCATTTCAATAAGTTCAAGTCGCATTTTCTCTCCTTTTTTTTCTTTACTGGAAATTTGTCTTTTATTTTGTTTATTTTAAAATAAAAATGAAAAAAATGGAAAAATATTATAAATTTTCAAGATACTTAAAGGAAAAATTTGGATGTAGAGTATTCAAAATAAGTGTTGATGGTGGGTTTTCCTGCCCAAATTTAGATGGGACTTTAAGTAAGAAGGGATGTATTTATTGTAATAATTATGCTTTTTCCCCCGCTTTAAGAGATAAAGGAAAGCCACTTGAAAAACAAATTGAAGATGGAATTGAGTATGGAAAAAGAAGGTTTAAAGCAAAAAAATTTATTGTCTATTTTCAGCCATACACAAATACTTATGCACCTGTTGATATTTTGAAAAAAAAGTATGATGTTATAAAAAAATTTAAAGAAGTTGTCGGAATTTCAATAGGAACAAGACCTGATTGTATTGATGAAGAAAAACTGGATTTAATTGAAAGTTATACAGAAAGTTATGAGGTCTGGATTGAATACGGTTTACAGAGTGTTCATAATAAGACATTGAAACTTATAAATAGAAACCACAGTTATAATGACTTCTTAAAAGCGATTGAGATGACAAAAGGAAGAAATATAAAAATATGTGCACATATTATAATTGGACTTCCAGAAGAAACAAAAAAAGAGATAATTGAAACAGGAAAAGAATGTGGAAAATTAAAACTTGATGGAATTAAAATTCATCCTCTCCATATAGTCAAAAATACTGAAATTGAAAATTGGTTTAAGGAAGGGAAATATAAACCAATAGAAATGGACTGGTATATTGATGTTGTTATTGAATTTCTGAGATATTTATCACCTGAAACTGTTATCCAGAGAATTACTGCTGACTGTCCAGAGGAATTTCTCATTGCTCCTGAATGGATAAATTATAAACAGGAATTGATTAAAAAGATAGAAGAAGAAATGGAAAAAAGAAATATTATTCAGGGAGACAGATTTAAAATTGACTGAATATTTAAAATAAAGTATTATAAATTGTCAACAAAATTCTCTCAAAATGAGCACAAGAATTACTAAAAAAGAAATTAATGCAATTTATGAAATAAGTAAGGCAATAACTTCTGATATGTATCTTGAAGATATATTGAAGTTAATTGTGTCTGTAACTGCTGAAATAACTGGTTCAAAAATATGTTCAATTATGCTTGTTGACGAGAAAACAAAAACAATAAAAATAAGAGCAACTCAGGCAATGAGTGATGAATATATTAAAAAAGGTCCTTTGAAAATTGGAGAGGGAATAGCAGGAAAAGTCGTAAAAGAGGCAAGACCAATCTTTGTTGAAGATGTAAGAGAAAACAATGATTATAAATACAAGGACATAGCAAAAAAAGAAAATCTTGTTTCAATGCTTTCAGTTCCTATGAAAGTTAAAAATAAAGTCATAGGTGTTTTGAATGTTTATACACCTCATATTCACAATTTTTCAGAAAAAGAAATTGAAGTTATAAGTTCAATTGCAAATCAGGCAGCAATAGTTATTGAGAACACTGAACTTATGGTGAAAACAAAAATTCTTGAAGAGGAACTTGAAACAAGAAAGAAAATTGAAAAGGCAAAAGGACTACTTATGAAAGAATTAAATATTGATGAAGATGAGGCATACAGGAAATTAAGAAAAGCAAGTATGGATAGGAGAAAGTCCTTAAAAGAAATAGCAGAGGGTATAATAATTACTTATGAGATAAAAAACAAATGAAAATAAAAGAAGATTGTGGAATAGTTGGAGTTTATTCAAATAAAAATGTGTATGAAATTTTATATTTCTCCCTTTTTGCTTTACAGCATAGAGGACAGGAAAGTTGTGGTATTGTGATATCTGATGGGAAAAATGTAAATCAAAAAAGGGGAATGGGGCTTGTTTATGATGTTTTTTCTTATGATGACCAGACAAAACTTAAAGGCCATTATGGGATTGGACATGTAAGGTATTCTACAACAGGAAGTCCAAAAACAAAAAATATTCAACCTTTCGTTGCTGAGTATAAGGGAAAGACATATGCTATAGCCCACAACGGAAATCTTACAAACAGTTATGAGTTGAGAAAAAAATTTGAGGAAAATGGAACAATATTCCAGACAACACTTGATACTGAAATAATTATGCATCTTGTAGTAAAATCAAAAAAAAAGACATTTGAGGAAAAACTTATTGATTCTGTTTCAAAACTAAAAGGGGCATTTTCCCTTGTAATTCTTTCTCCTGATTGTATTTATGCTGTTAAAGACCCATGGGGGATAAGACCTCTTTGTCTTGGAAAAATAAATAATGGATACATAGTTGCTTCCGAAAGTTGTGCTTTTGACCTTGTTGGAGCAGATTATTTAAGAGAAATTGAACCAGGGGAGATAGTAAGAATTGATAAAAATGGAATTAAAAGTATAAATTATGGAAAGAAAAGAAT
>CAZRDZ010000064.1:0-3123 GCA_964599135.1 uncultured bacterium | reverse complement strand
AGTAAATTCAGAATTAAAGCACTAAAAAAAGCAGGAGCAAAAAAGATATATATGGGTGTAAGTTGTCCTCCAATAAGGTATCCCTGTTTTTATGGTATTGATTTTCCTTCAAAAGGTGAACTCGCTGCTTCAAAAAAAGAAATAGAAGAAATAAGAAAATCAATTGGACTTGATGGTCTTTATTATCTATCTCTTGAAGGGATGCTTTCTGCTTCTTCTCTTTCTCCAGATGAATTTTGCACTGCCTGTTTTACAGGAAACTACAAAATTAAAGTTAAAAATTTCAAAAAAGAACAATTTGAAAAATGAATGGCTATTTAGTAGTTGAAGATGGAAGTGTTTACAAAGGGGAATGTTTCGGCTCCACAGATGAGACATTTGGTGAGTTAATTTTCAATACAAGTATGACCGGCTATCAGGAAATAATTTATGACCCTTCTTATAAAGGACAGATTGTTGTTATGACCTATCCTCTTATAGGAAACTATGGAGTAAATTCTGAAGATGTTGAGTCATATAAACCACATCTTAATGGTTTTGTTGTTAAGGAAAGGAGTAAAATTTATTCCAACTGGAGAGCAGAAAAGTCACTTGAACAATTTTTCAAAGAGAATGGAATTGTTGGAATTGAAGGGATTGACACAAGAGAGATTACAGTTAAGTTGAGAGAAAAAGGTGCTTTAAAAGGGGGAATATTTACAGGCAAAAGAGATAAAAAAGAAATGATTGAGAAAGTTAAAAAATCCCCATCAATAGTTGGAGTTGACCTTGTAAAAAAGGTCTATCAGAAAAAACCATACTGGTGGAACAGGAAAGGGAAATATAAAGTTGTAGTTATTGATTGTGGAGTTAAATATAACATTTTAAGATTACTTGCTTCTCTAAATTTTAAGGTAAGAGTTGTTCCTGCAAATTATCCATCTGAAGAAATTGAAAAAGAAAAACCAGATGGGATATTTCTTTCAAATGGTCCAGGGGACCCTGCGGCTGTTCCTTATGTAGTGAAAAATGTCTCAAATATTATTGAAAAATACCCTGTATTCGGGATATGTCTTGGGCATCAGATACTGGCACAGGTTTTTGGAGGAAAGACATACAAACTTAAATTCGGGCATCACGGAGCAAACCATCCTGTTAAGGATTTAAAGACAGGAAAAATTTTAATAACTGTTCAAAATCATGGCTTTTGTGTTGATATGGATACATTAAAAGATAAAAATATAGAAATAACACATATAAACTTGAATGATTGGACACTTGAAGGAATCAGGCATAAGAAACTACCTGTTTTTTCAGTCCAGTTTCACCCTGAAGATTCACCGGGTCCAAGAGATGCAAGATATATTTTCAAAAAATTTTATGAGTTGATAGATGGGAAAAAGAACTGATATAAAAAAAATAATGATTATTGGCTCAGGTCCTATTGTTATAGGGCAGGCATGTGAATTTGATTATTCTGGCTCTCAGGCATGTAAAGCATTGAAAGAAGAGGGATATGAAATTGTCCTTGTGAATAGTAATCCAGCAACAATAATGACTGACCCTGAAATGGCTCAAAAAATCTATCTTGAGCCATTAATCCCTGAAGTCCTTGCAAAAATAATTGAAAGGGAAAAACCAGATGCTCTCTTACCAACACTTGGAGGTCAGACAGCATTAAATCTTGCTACAAAACTTTACGAAAATGGGGTTCTGGAAAAGTTTAATGTTGAACTTATAGGAGCAAAATATACTGCAATAAAAAAAGCAGAAGACAGGGAACTCTTCAAGAACGCAATGAAGAATATAGGTCTTAAAGTTCCTGAAAGTGGAATAGCACATACTGTTGAAGAGAGCAAAGAAATAGTTAAGAAAATTGGATTTCCAGTAATAATAAGACCTGCTTACACTCTTGGAGGGACAGGCGGTTCTGTTGCTTATAACATTGATGAATTTGAATATCAGGCAGAAGCCGGACTTAAATCAAGTTTAATAAGTGAAATTTTAATTGAGCAATCAGTTATTGGATGGAAGGAATATGAACTTGAAGTTATGAGAGACCTTAAAGATAATGTTGTTATAATATGTTCAATAGAAAACTTTGACCCTATGGGAGTTCATACAGGAGATAGTATAACTGTTGCTCCAGTCCAGACACTTACTGATAAAGAATATCAGTCAATGAGAAGTGCAGCGATAGCGATAATAAGGGAAATTGGAGTAGAAACAGGAGGTTCAAATATCCAGTTTGCAATAAATCCAGAAAACGGTGAAATGGTAGTAATAGAAATGAATCCAAGAGTTTCCAGAAGTTCTGCTCTTGCTTCAAAAGCAACTGGTTTTCCTATTGCAAAAATTGCTGCGAAACTTGCTGTTGGATATACGCTTGATGAGATACCAAACGATATAACAAAAAAGACGCCTGCCTGTTTTGAACCTACAATTGATTACTGCGTTGTCAAAATTCCAAAATTCACATTTGAAAAATTCCCTCTTGCTGATGACTACCTGACAACTTCAATGAAATCTGTTGGAGAAGTAATGGCAATAGGAAGAACATTCAAAGAAGCATTACAGAAAGCATTGAGAAGTTTAGAAGAAAAGTATTCAGGACTTGAAAATATAAAATTAGAAATGGATATAGAAGAAGGTCTTAAAAAACCAAATTCAAAGAGGTTGTTTTATATAAAAGAAGCAATGAAAAGAAAATGGTCTCTTGATAAAATTTATCTATTAACAAAAATTGATAAGTGGTTTCTATATAATATGTATGAAATAATTGATGTGGAAGAAAAAATCAAAAAGACAAAAGGTAAAATATCAAAAAACTTGATGAAAAAAGCAAAAGAATATGGTTTCTCAGACAATCAGATTGCAAGATTAACAGGAAAAGAAGAAAGAAATATAAGAGATTTGAGAGAAAAATTTGGTATATATGCTGATTATAAACTTGTTGATACCTGTGCTGGTGAATTTGAAGCAGAAACACCCTATTACTATTCAACTTATGAGCAATAATTCATAAGGAGGAGAAGTGGTTGGAATTATTGATTTTGGTTCTCAGTATACTCAACTTATTGCAAGAAGAATAAGAGAAGCAAAAGTTTACAGTGAAATTTTTCCGCCTGATGTAAAAGTAGAAAA
>CAZRDZ010000063.1:0-6474 GCA_964599135.1 uncultured bacterium | reverse complement strand
AAAATTGACAATATTACATCGTTTTAATAAAATGGAAATTATGAAAGTAATTGTTTTTGCGGGAGGAGATAGTTCTGAAAGAGAGGTTTCTCTTGCTTCAGGAAAACAGGTTTATAAAGCGCTGAAAAAAAGAGGGTATAATGTTATTCTTATTGACCCATCAGAAAAAAATTTTTTTAAAAAAGTTATTGAATTCAAACCCGATTGTGTATTTATTGCCCTTCATGGAGGGAAAGGAGAAAATGGAGTTATACAGGGATTTCTGGAGGCAATAAATATTCCATATACCGGGTCAGGAGTTTTATCTTCAGCAATCTGTATGAACAAAATTATAATGAAAAAGATACTTAAATTTCACAACATTCCAACGCCTGCATTTGTTGTTGTTGAAAACAATAAAATCCCTTATATTCCCTTTTCTTTTCCTGTTGTAGTAAAACCAGCAAATCTTGGTTCTACAATAGGAATAAGAATAGTAAAAGAGAAAAAACATCTGAAAAGCGCTATAGAGGAAAGCTTTAAGTTTGACAAAGAAATTTTTATTGAAAAATTTATTGAAGGAAAGGAAATAACAATTGGAATACTTGGAAATGAGGATACAGAGATTTTGCCTGCAATTGAAATAAGAACAAAAAGTGGTTTTTATGACTATAAAGCAAAATATACTCCTGGAGAAAGTCAACATATCATTCCACCACAACTTTCTGAAAAAATTATAAAAAAAGCAACTAAAACCGCAGAGAAGGTTTATAAAATTGTAAAGTGCAGTGGATTTGCAAGAATGGAAATAATGATTGATAAAAAAGGAATTCCATATATCCTTGATGTAAATACAATTCCAGGTTTGACTGAAACAAGTTTATTGCCAGATGCTGCTAAATATAAGGGTATAAGTTTTGAGGATTTGTGTGAGAAAATATTAAACTATGCAATTGAGAAATGGAAGATAAGACAAAAAGAAGGATAAGAGAAATTAAACAGAGAGTTTGGAGAGAAAGAAAGAAAAAAATAAAAATATTTTTTATTGTATCTCTCCTGATTATCCTGATATGTGGAGTTTATGAAATTAAAAAGGCAGCAGTAAACTTTCTCTGGCAGATTGACACCTTTAAACTAAAAAAAATTGAAGTAATCCCTGAAAAAGCAATAACTTATATAAACCCTGTTATAGAAATAGAGAAAGGGAATAGCATTCTATTTCTTGATATAAAAAAATTAAGAGAAATGATACTTAAAATCCCTGAAGTTGAAAACTGTAAAATAAAAAAGGTATATCCTGATAAATTACAGATTGAAGTTGTGATAAGAAAACCATTTGTCTGTATAATAGCAGGAAATAAAAAATACATAATTGATAAGAAAGGAGTTGTTGTTAAAAATGTATCTGATAGTAATTACATAATTGTTAAGGGAATAAAAGTTAACAATAGTTGTATAGATGAAAAAGATAAATGGAAATTAAAAGTTTTGGAAAATATTGAAAAATGGTATAATTTTTACAATTTAAGAAAATTTATTTCAATTAACGAAGTTGAATTTATTTCTCCAAATGAAATCATTTTAATTACTGAAAAAGGGAAAATAAAAATAAAGAAAGATGATATTAACTTACAGATGGAAAAATTATTTAATTTATTAAACCAGAAAATAGGAAAGTGGGAATATATTGATTTACGTTTCAAAAACATTTACAAAAAATGAACGAAAACCTTATTACCGCTCTTGATATAGGAACTAATAAAATTTTTGGAATTACAGGATATTTATCTGATACAGGAATTGATGTGCTTGGAACTCATATTGAAGATTTACCAGGAAAACTTATGGTGAAAGGGAGAGTTGCAGATATAGAAGGTATTACCAATGTGCTTTTTGATGTCTTTGAATCATTGAGTGAGCAGGTAAAAGAAAGAGTTAAATATGTCACAATTGGTGTTGGTGGTGGCTATGTAAAAGGAGATATTTACACAAAAAAGTTAGAAATTACTCCTATGGGAAGGGAGATAAATGAATCAGATATTCAGTTTCTCAAAAAAGAAATAAAAAACGCAATTATGGCAGGGAAAGAATCGGGAAGAAAGGTTCTTACAATACTTCCTCAAAGTTATATAATTGATGAGCAAAATGTAATTACAAAATCACCAGTTGGAATGCATGGAAATATTTTAGAAATGAGAGTTCTTGCGATATCTGTTGAAATAAATCCCCTACAGGATATTATACATTGCGTTGAAAACGCCGCAGGGGAAGTTGAAAATATTTTCCCTCATTCATGGGCATCAGGGGAGGCAGTTTTGACTGAAGAAGAAAAAGAAATGGGATGTCTCTTAATAGACATTGGAAAAGGAACAACAGATATTTCAATTTATTACGGAAACACTATTATTGAAACAAAATCTTTCAGAATTGGTGGATGGAATATTGATAATGACTTATCCACTTTATTACATACACCAATTGATTTAGCCGAAGAGTTGAAAAAGAATTATGGATACTGCAACTATAAAAAACTTAAAGAATTAAAAGACCCGGAACTTTTTAAAGAAGTTGAAATATTCAGTCCATCTGGAAAATTATCAGGGAAAACTACTGTTGAGAATATTTCAGAAATTGTTTGTGCAAGAGTAACCGAAATTCTCTATGAGTTTGTAAAGCCAGTTGTTGTCAGAAGTTCTCTTTCATCTCCTCTTGGTGCAGGAGTAATTATAACAGGAGGAGGTGCTAAACTAAAAGGAATTGATGACCTTGCTTCTGATATATTCAAACTTCCAGTCAGAATTGGAACACCATTAAAACTTTACAATCTGGACAGGAATTTTCAACAGCCAGAATATTCAACTGGTTTTGGACTTTTAACCCTTGCTTCAAAAAAGATTAAAAAAAGGCAGTTATCATTCTATGAAAAACTTAAAGGATTAGTCAAAAAGTGGTTCTAACAGGGGGCAAAAATGGTTAAAATGATAGAACAACCACCAGAAGAAGGAGGTATAAATATAAAAGTTGTTGGAGTGGGAAATGCAGGAGGAAATATCGTTTCAAGAATTTATGAGAAAATTGAAGGAGTTTCTTTTGTCATTTTTAATACTGAAAAAAATGCTTTAAAACATGCAAAAGGTGATGTTAAAATTCAGATTGGAGAAAAAACAACTCATGGTATGGGCGCTGGTAAAGACCCTGAGAAAGGTAAATTTGCAGCAAATGAAGATAAGGAAAAAATAGCAGATATTCTTTCCAATACGAATATTGTTTTTCTCATAGCAGGTCTTGGTGGTGGAACAGGAACAGGAAGTTCTCCAGTCATAGCAAAAATAGCAAAAGACCTTGGAGCAATTGTTATTTCTCTTGTAACAACTCCTTTTGAGTTTGAAGGAGAAAAAAGAATGGAACATGCTTTTAAAGGACTTGAAATGCTTTTACATAATGTGGATACTTTAATTCATATTCCAAATCAAAAACTTTATGAGGTAGTTGATACTACAACTTCTTTTACTGATGCTTTTGGTAAAGTTGACGAAATTATTGCAAGAACTATTTCTTCTGTTTCAGACCTGATAAACAAACCAAAATTGCTTGATATTGACTTTGCTGATATATGTTCAGTTGTTCAAAATGGCGGTAAAGGTATTGTTGGAATTGGATATGGAGAAGGAGAAAACAGAATGGAAGAAAGCACAAGACAGATACTTGAAGACCCTTTAATTGAAAAAAGTGAAATGATGGAAGCAAAAAATATTCTTATAAGTATAACAGGAGGAAATGACCTTACTTTGCTTGAAATCGGAGAAACAATGAAATTGATACAATCCAAAATCTCTTCTTCTTTCCGGGTGCTCGGTGTTGCTCTTGATGAAAATTTAAAAAATGTAGTAAAGGTTACACTCCTTGCTACAGGGCTTGGGAAAAAAGAAGAAATTAAGAAAATCGGTAAAAAGCGGGATGAAGAACTCCCTCTTAATAAACCAGAAGAAACAAAAAATATTGATACTCCAACAATTATAAGGAAAAAGAGAGAAAAATTATGAAAATCGGAGTATGTAATGAAATATTTAAAAGTTGGGATATTGAAAAAGTTTTTTATTTTATTAAAGAATCTGGATATGATGGACTTGAAATTGCTCCATTTACTCTTGGAAATTCAGTTGATGAGGTTGAAAAAAGTGAAATTGAAAAAATAAGAAAAACATCTGAAAAAACAGGAATTGAAATTATTGGAACTCACTGGCTTCTTGTAAAACCCGAAGGGCTTTCTGTTTCAACTGATGATAAAGAAATAAGAGAAAAAACATCTGATTATCTTGTTAAACTTGTTGATTTCACTTACCAACTTGGTGGAAAACTTATGATTTTTGGCTCACCAAAACAGAGAAATATAGAGAAAGAACAAACATATGATGGTGTAAAAAGAAATTTAATTGAAGTTCTTGAAAAGCCACTTTTACAGGCAGAAAAAAAAGATATTTTTATATGCCTTGAACCACTTGCGAGAACAGAAACAAATTTTATTAATACTGCTGATGAAGCAATAAAAATAATAGAAGAAGTTAATCATCCAAATCTGAAATTACATCTTGATGTTAAAGCAATGTGTGATGAAGAAAAACCAATTCCAGATATAATAAGAAGCGGTAAAAAATATTTAAAGCATTTCCATGTAAATGACAAAAATTTACCTGGACCTGGTTTTGGAGATGTTGATTATAAGCCAATAATTAAAACGCTGAAAGAAATTGGATATAATGGATTTCTTTCAGTTGAAGTTTTTGATTTCTCTCCTGGTCCTGAGGTTATTGCAAAAAAGAGTATTGAATACCTGAAAAAATTTTTAACATAAAGGAAGAAACAATGGAAAAAGTAAAAATAGCAGTTGCAGGTCTTGGAAGAAGCGGATGGAATATACACTGTCGTCTTATTTCTCAAATTCCAGAAAAATATGAAATTGTTGCTGTATCAGACCCTGATGAAAAAAGAAGGAAGGAAGCAGAAGATAAATTTGGATGTAAAAGTTATGAAAAATTTGAAGAAATGATTGAAAATGATGATATAGAAGTTATTGTTGTTGCTACTCCTTCTTATTTACATCCCTCTTACACAATTCAGGCATTAAAAAGGGGGAAAAATGTAATCTGTGAAAAACCAATGGCTACAAACCTTGAAGAAGCAGATAGAATGATTGAAGTTGCAAAAGAAGAAGGAAAGATATTAAGTATTTTCCATAGTAGAAGATATGAACCATCTTTCCTGAAGGTAAAAGAAATAATTGATTCAGGAGTTCTTGGAAGAATTGTTCTTATAAAAATGATGTGGCACAGTTTTGGCAGAAGATGGGACTGGCAAACATTGAGAAAATTTGGAGGTGGAACACTTAATAACACCGGCCCCCATGCTATTGACCAGGCATTACAATTTTTTGGAGAAAAGGAAGAACCTGAAATTTTTTGCCATATGGAACCGACTTTAACTCTTGGAGATACAGAAGACCATGTAAAAATAATATTTAAAGGGAAAAAATCTCCAATGGTTGACCTTGAAATAACAAGTTGCTGTGCATATCCGGAAGAAAACTATCTCGTAATGGGAACTCAAGGAGGACTTAAAGGAACTTTTAAACAACTGAGGTGGAAATATTTTAAGGTAGAAAAATTGCCTGAAAGAAAACTACAGACACAACCGACACCTGACCGCTCTTATACCAAAGATGAAATACCCTGGGAAGAAGAACAAATATGGAAACTTGATGAAAACCCATCTGACTATCGACTGAATTTTTATATTGATTTTTATAAAACATTAAAGGAAAATAAACCACTGAAAATAACAGCAGAAGAAGCAAGAAGGGTAATGTGGGTTATTGATAAGTGCCATAAAATCACTGGTATATAAAAGGGAAGAGAGGATGGAAATTAAGGTAAAAAATGGATTAAGAGATTTTTACCAGGGACCTATAAGTATTTCTTTTGATGGAGAAGGTATATTTTATGATACAGGAAAAAAAGTATATTTTCAGACAGATACAGAGGAGAAAAAAATTGTTTTTATTGAAGAAATGGAGAAAAATGGAGAAAAAAATTTCAATGTTGAGAGAATTGAAAACTATCCTGAAATAGTGAGAGTAAAAGATAATGGGAATGGTGAGGTTGATATATTTATAAACGAACAATTATTCACAACATATCACTATTCAGAAGAAATTGCCCGTCCATTTTTAAATCCTGTTATAGGTCCTGATGGAAAATCTGTTGTAAGACCATCTGCTTCTGAAGAAAATCCTGAAAACTTTGACCATATTCATCACAGAGGTATATGGGTTGCTCATAGAGATATAAATGGAGTTGATAACTGGTCTGAAATGGAAGGACATGGTAAAACAATTCATAAAAAATTTATAACTCTTGTTTCGGGACCTGTTTTTGGTAAAATCCATTCTCTAAATGATTGGGTGAACAATAAAGGAGAAAAAATTCTTGAAGAAGAGAG
>CAZRDZ010000062.1:0-6521 GCA_964599135.1 uncultured bacterium | reverse complement strand
TTGTTATAAATGGCAGAATTTTCTTTTGCTTTTTCTGCGGATATTATAATTTCTCCATAATTTTTTGAAATATTAAAGGATAAAACATCTGTTGGGAAATCCCTTCTTAAAAATTTCTTGTTCAATTGGGTTATTTTTCTATTACTTACAAAAACGACAGAAACATTCCAGGGAGGTCCAGATATTATTTCTGTCAGTTTCTCATTCTTTTCCTTTATTTCATCAAGATTTAGTTTTACTTTCTTTTGAAGATTTCTCAGATGAAATTGAACCTTTTTTCTTTTTTCTGTAATGTGTTTCATAGGCGTTTATAATATCTTTAACAAGATTATGTCTGACGACATCTTTATGAGAAAAATAGATGAATTTTATTCCTTCTATTCCTGATAGAATTGTTTGAATTTCAACAAGTCCTGAAGTTAAAGAAGTAAGTGGAAGGTCAATCTGGGTTATATCTCCTGTTATAACTGCTTTTGAATTAATGCCAAGTCGTGTTAAAAACATTTTCATCTGTTCAAAAGTGGTGTTTTGTGCCTCATCTAATATTATAAATGAATTGCTTAAAGTTCTTCCTCTCATATAAGCAAGTGGAACTATTTCAATTATTTTTCTTTCTGTCCACCTTTTAAGTTCATCATATTTCATAATATCATACAATGCGTCATATATTGGTTGAAGATATGGTTTTATTTTCTCTTCAAGGTCTCCTGGTAAAAAGCCAAGTTTTTCTCCCGCTTCAAGAGCAGGTCTTGTTAAGACAAGTCGCTGATATTTTCCTGATTTTATTGCTTCAATACCACAGGAAACAGCAAGATATGTTTTCCCTGTTCCTGCAGGTCCTATCCCAACAACAAGGTCATATTCTTTGATTGCTTTTATATATTCTTTCTGACTTTCACTTTTTGGAGTTATAAATTTTTTCCTTGAGTTTACATATACATTAAAATCATTTTCTATTTCTTTTTCTTCTTTTTCTTCTTTTTTTTCACTAATTAATTTCAGAATTTCTGATTTTTCAATATTTTTTTTGTTCTTCAGATATTTTTTTATTTTCTCAAAAACTTCAACTGCTTTCTCAACTTTTTCTTTCTCCCCTTTTATTTTAACTGTATTTCCTCTTCCAATAATTTCAACGCCAAGAGATGTTTCAATAAAATGTAAATTCTCATCCATCTGCCCAAAAATTATTTGTGCCTGTTCGTTGGTAAAAGATATTTCTTTTATTTCGTTCATTTTACGGGATGACGATTTCAGTGCCAGGGATGAGAAGGTTGGGATTTTTTATGATTTTTTTATTTTTTTCGTAAATTTTTCTCCATTTATTTGCATCACTGTAAAACTTTTTCGCAATTTTTGAAAGGGTATCTCCTTTTTTGATAACATAAGTTTTTTTAATTTCTGGTTCTTTCATTATTATTGGTTCTTCCTCTGGTTTCATTTTTATTGTTGCTCTTAATCTGTTTACTTCTGCTATTGTCTGATTTGCAACAGAAATTGACTTTTCACTTGATTTATTCGCTATATCAATTGCTCTATTTGCGGCATCAATTGCCTTTTGTGATGACCTGTCAGCATATTCAATAGCCATTTTTGAGGACTTATTTGCTGCCTCAATTGCTTTCTGGGTTTCTTCCTCTGCAAATTTCCTTGCTTCGTTTGCAGCGTCAATTGCTTTATTTGCTGCCTGTAACGCCTTTTCAGATGTAGCATTTGCCTGATTGCTTTTCTCAAGTGCCTGTTTTGCCATACTTTCGGATTTCTTACTTATTTCTAAACTTGTTTCAGCGATAGCAAGAACCTGTTTTAGTTTTGCGTCAATTATCTCTTCTCTTGTTAATTCTTTTTTCCTGGATTGTTTTTTCTGTATTCCAGCACACCCCGCAAGAAAAAGTAAACAACCAATTAAAAAAAGTTTTTTCATAATTTACTCCTTTTTTTCAATATATCATTTATTTGTTTCTATGTCAACAATTATTTTATTTTCTTTTAAGAGTTGTGGGTCAATATCTGATGGTGCATCTGTAAGAGAACACACACCTTTTTGTGTCTTTGGAAAGGCAATTGTTTCTCTTATACTTTCTTCTTTGAGTAAAATCATAACGAGGCGGTCAAGACCTAAAGCAATTCCACCATGAGGTGGAGCACCATAATCAAGTGCCTGTAATAAAAATCCAAATCTTTCATTATAAACTTCTGGTGGAATACCAATAATTTTAAATATTTTTTCCTGCAGTTGTCTCTGATGTATTCTTATACTTCCACCCCCTATTTCAACTCCATTCAAAACAAGGTCATAGGCACGAGATTTTGCTTTAAGCGGGTAATTTTCAATTATATCCATATCTTCAATTCGAGGAGAAGTAAACGGATGGTGAACTGGCTCAATTTCTTTATTCTCATCGTTGTATTCAAAAAGAGGGAAATCAACTATCCAGACAAAATTTAAATTATCTCTTTTTTCCTCTCCGATTTTCTTTTTTATCTCTTCTTTTAACTGGAATAGAGTTTTCTCAATCCATCTTTCTTCTCCACCAAGAAAAAATACAAGAATGTTTTCTCCATCAGGAGAGATACTTTTAATTTTCTTTATTAAATCATCTGTAAGAAATTTTTTAAAAGGACTCTGAATTTCATCTTTTTTTAATCTTATCCATCCAATTCCTCCTCCACCTTTCTCTTTAACAAAATTGTTGTAATTGTCAATATCCTTTATTGAGATACTTTCTCCTTTTTCAACAAAAAATCCTTTTATTTTACCTCCCTCATTAATCACTCTCTCTAAAATTTTAAGACCACTACCTCTGAAAATTTCTGTCAGGTCAACAAACTTCATTTTATCTTCCAGGTCAGGAGTATCTGTTCCGTAGGTAGAAATCGCTTCTTCATAGGTAATGATGGGAAAAGGTATTTTTACTTCAATTCCAAAGGTTTTTTCAAGGGCATTTTTTAACATTTTTTCGGTTATTGATATTATATCTTTTTCTTCTACAAAAGACATTTCAATATCTATCTGGGTAAATTCTGGTTGTCTATCTGCTCTCAGGTCTTCATCTCTGAAACATCTTGCTATCTGAAAATACCTGTCCATTCCACCAATCATAAGAAGTTGTTTGAAAAGTTGCGGTGATTGTGGAAGAGCATAAAATTTTCCAGGGTTTAACCTTGATGGAACAATAAAATCTCTTGCACCTTCTGGAGTGCTTTTTGTCAAGACAGGTGTTTCAATTTCAACAAAATCATTATTTACCAAAAACTGCCTTACATTATTTGTAAAAAACGACCTTTTTATAAGATTTTCTTTTATTTTTTCTCTTCTCATGTCAATATATCTGTATTTAAGACGGATATTTTCTCCCACTTCAATATATTCTGAAACTTCAAAGGGTAAAATTTTACACTTATTCAAGATAGTAAAACTTTTTAACTTTACTTCAATTTCTCCTGTTGGAATTTTTGGATTTATTGTTTCTTCAGGTCTTCTTACCACTATACCTTCAATTCTTATGACCCATTCTTCCCTTACCTGTTTGACCTTTTCCCATAAATCTTTGCCCAGTTCATCAGGAGAGCATAATATCTGAGTAATACCATACCTATCTCTTAAATCAATGAATGTAAGACCTCCATGGTCTCTTACTGAGTTAACCCATCCACATAAAATAACTTCTTCTCCAAGATTTTTAGTATTTAACTGTCCACAGGTATGAGTTCTTAACATTTCATTTTCTCCTTTATTCCCTCTAATAAGTTTTCCACTGAAATCTGAAACTGCTGTCCACTCTTCATATTTTTAAGTATTACCTGATTATTTTTCATTTCATTTTCTCCAATTATTATACACCATTTTCTGTTTTCTTTATTATATATCTTAAGGTGGTTCTTTAAATTTCTTTCTTCATAATCAAAAATAAGATATATCCCCCTTTCCCTGATTTTTGATAAGTTCTTAACTCCCCATAATTTTGCTTCCTCTCCAATAAAGACACAATAAATGGCTCTGTCTTCTTTTTCACCTTTTATATAAGGAATAATTCTTTCAACTCCAATAGCAAATCCAACAGCAGGAGTATCAGGTCCTCCTAATTGAGAAACAAGATTATCATATCTTCCTCCTCCTGCTACTGCATTTTCTTCTCCTTCAATAAAAACTTCAAAAACAGTTCTTGTATAATAATCAAGCCCTCTGACAAGGGATTTATCAATTTTGAAATCTATACCCATTTCTTTTATATATTCAATGACTTTATCAAAATGTTTCTTACAATTATTACATAAAATTTCTTCAATTTCGGGTGCTTTTTTTGAAATTTCTCTACAATTTTTATTTTTACAATCAAGTATTCTCAATGGATTTTTTTCAAGACGAATTTTACAGTCATCACAAAGTTGTTCTTTATAATTTTGGAAATAATCTTTGAGTTTTTCTGAATATTTGAGTTTGCATTCAGAACAGCCAAGAGAGTTGATTTTAAAAGAGTAATTTTTTATCCCTGTTTTTTTAAATATAGATGATAAAAGGTATATCACCTCTCCATCAAAAAATGGATGTTTTCCACCAAACAATTCAACACCAAAATGATAAAATTGTCTGTATCTACCTTTTTGAGGTCTATCATATCTAAACATAGGACCAAAATAGTAAAGACGGGAAATTTTTTCTTTCAGATATAATTGATTTTCAATATAAGACCTCACAACAGAAGCAGTTCCTTCTGGTCTTAAAGCAAGTTCTCTACCTTTTCTATCTTTAAAGACATACATTTCTTTGGAAACAATATCAGTTTGTTCTCCAACACCTCTTTCAAAAAGATTCTTCTCTTCCACTACAGGAGTTCTTATCTGATTAAATCCAAAAAGTTCACATACTTCTTTTGCTTTTTTTTCAAAAAAATTCCATTTAATTCCTTCATCTGGTAAAACATCATGCATACCACGAACTTTTCTATATTTTTCCATTTTCCCCTTTTTGATTTTTTAAGTAATAATTTACCATAATTTTTTCCATTGACAAAAAGATTTTTCAGATCTATTCTGTTTAACCGCGGCGGTTAAAAAGGGATTGTTGACAAAAATATTTCCTGTAGTATAATTAAAAAACAGATTTAAAACAGGAGATAGGAGAGTAATTATGATAGAAACTACAGAAAAGCAAAATTTGGTTAAAGAATTTGGTCGGCATGAAAAGGATACGGGGTCTCCAGAGGTCCAGATTGCTATACTGACTAAAAGGATAGAAGCCCTGAATGAACATTTTAAAAAGCACAAGAAAGATACTAATTCCAGAAGAGGATTTTTAAAACTAATTGGAAGGAGGAGACGTCTTTTGAGATATTTACAGAAAACTGACCCTGAGAAATATCAGGAAGTTATTAAAAAACTGAATATCAGAAGATAAAAATAATGGCTGAAAAAATTACAATACCCTGTGGAAACTCCCCTATAACAGTTGAACTAAATAAAGTTGCAAAACAGAGTAGTGGTTCTGCACTTGTGAGAAAAGGGGATACTATTGTTTTGACAACTGTTGTTGGCGCAGAAGAAGAAAGAGAAGATATTGATTTTTTCCCTCTTGTATGTGATTATAGAGAACAAACATCAGCAGCAGGTAAAATCCCTGGAGGTTTTTTTAAAAGAGAAGGAAAACCCACTGAAAGGGAAATTCTTATAAGCAGGTTAATAGATAGGTCAATAAGACCACTTTTTCCTGAAGATTATAGGAGAGAAGTTCAGGTTGTTTCTTTTGTTTTATCTGCTGACCAGGAAAATGATACAGATATTCTTGCAATAATAGGTGCATCTTTTGCATTGAGCAGTTCCCCAATTCCATTAAAGAAAAGTATTTCTGGAGTTAAAGTTGCAATGGTTGATGGGAAATTTTTGCTTAATCCAACGAAACAGGAGATTGAAAAAAGTAATTTAAATCTTATAATTTCAGGGACTGAGAATTCAATTGTTATGCTTGAAGGTCAGGGAAAAGAAATCAGTGAAAATGATTTTTTAAATGCTGTTGAATTTGGAATGGAAAATTTAAAGGAGTGTTTAAAATATGTTGAAGAAGTTAGGGGAAATAAAATAAATATTGAGAAAGTCCGATTTGATGAAGAAATAATTAAGGATGTTTCTTCTTTTATAGAGGAAAGAATAAAAGAAGTATTTAATTATCCTGAAAAGAAAAGCAGAAATGACTTTTATAAATTACTGGAGAACCAGTTGCTTGAAAAATATGATGAAGAAAAGCAGGAAGAAGTTAAGAAAGTTTTTGAAGAAGTTTTAAAAGACAGAATAAGGAAATTGGTTGTAGAAACAGGAAAACGCCTTGATGGGAGAGGGAAAGAGGAAGTTAGACCAATAGAATGTGAGGTTGGATTACTTCCGAGAGTTCATGGGTCAGCACTTTTTACAAGAGGACAAACACAGTGTCTTGCTTCTTTAACTCTTGGAACAAGTGCTGATGAACAGATTATAGATGGGCTTTATGAAGAAACAACAAAGAGGTTTATGCTGCATTATAATTTCCCCCC
>CAZRDZ010000061.1:0-6616 GCA_964599135.1 uncultured bacterium | reverse complement strand
AGGAATTGTCTGTCAAAGAAACTTAAAGGAAATTCAATAACTGTTGGTCTTCCATGAGGACAGACAAATGGATTTTCACATTTAAGCAATTGAGAAACAAGAGAAACTGCTTCTTCTTTTGTAATTTTATCTCCTGTCATAATTGAACTTCTACAGGCACTCCTTGCAATTTTATCTTCATCTGCCAGATATGGAGGAACTTCTTCTAAAACTGCCTTTAATGAAAAGGAAGGATTTTTTAAAAAAGAAGGATATCCATGCATCGCTATTTCATTCTCACTCCATTCTGTTGTAAGAAAACCAACTTCTTCAATTTTATCTTTTATTTCCTGGTAAACAACCATCTCTTCTTTTGTTAACTTAATTATTACTGGAGTTAAAAGTCGCTGAATTTCAATTTCTTTGTTTTTTATCTGATTCAAAAATTTTTCGTAATTTATTCTTTCATGAGAAGCATGCTGGTCAAAAACAAAAAGGGTATTTTCACTCTCAAAGAAAACATATTTGTTCCTGAAAACACCTACGAAAGAAATTGACTTTAATCTATCTCTTAAACTCTTTTGTTCTTTTTCTTCAACAACACTCCCTTTGTTAAATTCAAACTCAAAAATATCTTTTCTTTCTTCTTTCACAACTTCTTCTTTCCCTATTTCTTCTTTTCTTTCTTTATCAATATAAACAACTCTTCTCTCAATTCTCTTCCCTTTACCTTTTTCAACAATGGCGGTGTAAATTTCTTCTTTTAATGTTTTTACAACTTCTCTTTCATTTTTTATTTTTATTTCTCTTTTTGCTGGATGGATATTAACATCAACCATTTCTGGCACAATTTCCAGTTCTACAAAAAAGGCAGGGTAAACTTCAGGAGGAAAAATTGCTCTGTAAACTTTATTTATAGAATTTAATATCTGAAAATTGTAAACAGGTCTTTTATTAACAAAAAGGAATTGGAGGTCTCTTCTCGGCCTTTGCAGATTAATATTTCCAAGAAATAATCTAAAAGAAAATGTTTCAAACTTTTTCTCTGAAAAAATTAAATCATCTGTATTTATTCCTGTTGTATCTTTTATTCTTCTCACTTTATCAGAAATCGGAAGGTTAAAAACTTCTTTCTTATTGTGGATAAATCTGAATTCAATATTGTGAAAGAAAATCGCATATGGTAGGAAAATATTTAAAATCTGTCTGAATTCTGTTGTATCTGACTTTAAAAATTTTTTTCTGGCAGGAGTATTAAAAAACAATTCTCTTACTTCAACAATCGTTCCTCTCTTCATATTAACTTTTTTTCTTCCAAGTTCCTTTCCTCCTCTTATATGTATTTCTGTCCCTAACTCCTCTTTTTCTGTCTTACTTCTTAAAACAACATCTGAAACAACTCCTATACTATAAAGCGCTTCCCCTCTGAAACCAAGAGAAATAATTTTCTCAAGGTCTTCCTCTGTTTCAAGTTTACTTGTTGCATATCTTGAAAAAACATTTCCAATGTCATCTTCTTCAATACCAGTTCCATTATCAACTACTTTAATTAACTTTTTCCCGCTCTTTTCTATTTCAATAAAAATTCTATTTGATTCTGCATCTATTGAGTTTTCAATAAGTTCTTTTAAAACAGAAGATGGTCTTTCAACAACTTCTCCTGCTGCTATTTTACTTCTTACTTTTTCAGGTAAAACTTTAATCTTTCCCATTTTCAAGTTTTTCCTTTAATTCTTTAAGTTTAAGAAGTGCCTCAATAGGTGTAATCTTTTCTATTTCAATTTTTTCTATTTCCTTTCTAATTTTTTCAATGTCTTTATTTTCTTCTTTCTCACTTTCCTTAATATTTTCAAAAAGAGAAGGATATGAAATTGATTCTTTCTCTATAATTTTATCCTGTATTTTCCCTTCCAATTCAAGAGTATTTAAAATTACCTCTGCCCTTTTAATTATTTTTTCAGGTATCCCTGCAAGTTTTGCAACATAAATTCCATAACTTTCATCAGTACTTCCTTCCATTATTTTATGAAGAAATATAACATCTTCTCCTTCTTTTTTCACAGCAACATTATAATTTTTAACTCCTTTATATTTCCGGGAAAGGGCTGTTAACTCATGAAAATGAGTTGCAAACAATGTTTTTACTTTTTTACTCTGTAAATATTCAGAAACAGCCCAGGCAAGAGAAAATCCATCATATGTGCTTGTCCCTCTTCCAATTTCATCAAGAATTATTAAACTTCTTTTTGTAAGGTTATTTAAAACTTCAGCCGTTTCAGTCATCTCTACCATAAATGTGCTCTGCCCTCTGCTTATTTCATCCTGTGCTCCTATCCTTGTAAAAATTTTATCAACTATACCAATTTTTGCATAAGTTGCAGGAACAAAGCAACCACCTTGAGCCATAATAACTATAAGTCCAACCTGCCTTATGTATGTTGATTTACCTGACATATTTGGACCTGTAATTATTAAAAAATTATCAGTAGAACAATTAACATATGTATCATTTGGCACAAAATCATCAACTGTCTTTTCAACAATAGGATGTCTTCCTTCTTTTATAAAAATTTCAAATCCATCATCAATTTCAGGCATAACATATTTTGATTCTTCTGAAACGAGAGCAAAAGAAATTAAAACATCTATCTCACCTACTTTTTCACTGTTTGAATAAATTGAAGAGGAATTTTCAATAACTTTATTTTTTATATCTTCAATTATCCTGTCTTCAATCTCTTTTATTTTACTTTCTGCAGTTAAAATTTTCTCTTCAAACTCTTTCAATTCAGGAGTTATAAATCTTTCAGCATTTACAAGTGTCTGTTTTCTTATATAATTTTCAGGAACAAGGTGTAAGTTGGGTTTTGTAATTTCAATATAATAACCAAAAACCTTATTAAACCCAATTTTAAGAGAATTTATACCTGTCTTTTCTATTTCTTTCTTCTGCAAATTTCTCAGATATTCTCTGGCATTATCTCTTATTTCTCTCAATTCATCAAGTTGCCCATTATACCCTTTTTTTATAAGATTCCCTTCATAATTTGTTGGAGAGACATCAAAATTAATTGTTTCCTCAAAGAAATTTTTTAAAACTTCAATATCTTCAACTGAAAAATATTTATTTGAATTTTCTACTTTTGAAAAAACCGCCTTTATTTCAGGTAATTTAAAAATAAAGTTAGCAATGGTAAAAATATCCTTAACAGTTCCATATCCACAACTTATTTTTGAAACACTTTTTTCAACATCTCCAATCCCTTTAAAAATATCTCTTAATTTTTCTCTTATTTCTTTTTCATTTATAAAAAATCTTACTGCTTTATACCTTTCTTTTATTTTATCTACATCTTTCAATGGATGGTATATCCATTGTTTCAAAATTCTTTTTCCTGAAGGGGTAATTGCTCTATTTAAAATTCTCACCAGTTTATCAATTTCAAGACCATAAACAGCAGAAGGAGATATATAAAGGAATTCATCTTCAGAATAAATTGAAATTTTGCTTATGTGAGAAACATCTTTTTTGTTAACATATCTCAAGTATTCAATTATTGCTCCAGAAGTTCTAACAGAAAGTTCTTTCTTCTCAATTCCAAAGCCGTTTAAACTTTCAACTTTAAAATGAGAAAAAATTGTCTCTTTTGAAATTTCATAATTGAAAAGATAGTCCTGGCATCCACTCAACACAATTTTTCTCAATTTAAGATAAGGATAATCCTTAAAAATCCTGTTAATTGTTTCCTCTTTCTCTTCTGGAAAAATAATTTCATAAACAGGATATTTGAAAATAATATCAACAATTTTTGAAATATCTTTAAACTGATTTGTAAAAATTGTTTCCCCTTCTGAACTCAAAAACGAAATCCCTATTTCTTTTTTTTCAGGATAAATTGCTACAATATATCTTTCTTCATGAGTATTTTCATCAATGAATGTTCCTGAAGTTATCACTCTTATAACTTCTCTTTTTACTATTCCTTTTGCTTTTGACGGGTCTTCAACCTGCTCACATATAGCAACTTTATAACCACCTTTTATCAGACGGGAAATATAAGAATCTGCTGCATGAAATGGAATTCCACACATTGGAACTTTACCCATTTTCCCTGCACTTCTTGAAGTTAAAACAAGGTCTAAAATTTGAGAGGCAACTTTTGCATCATCATAAAACATTTCATAAAAATCACCAAGTCGGAAAAAAAGAATACAATCAGTATAATCCTTTTTTATAGAATTGTATTGCTTTAACATCGGGGTTAAGTTCTCCATAATAGTTAATTATACCATTTTTTTATTTTCTTATTTTAAAAAATATGTATGATCTATTTCGGTAAGAAATTAGAACAATTTTGGGTTTTTCGTATTTAAGTTGCATAAGTATTTAATCTCGGATTTAAAAGTCCACAATAATGGTGCTATTGAAATAATTTCTACCATTTTGTCCCCGGGGATATTCAATAATTTTGCCAGTGTATTTAAGTTTATTTTATCTTCCTCGTATTTTTTATCTTACTTCCTTTTATAATCTTCAACAACTTGCATTGATGAGGTAGAAGACAGATTTTTTTAATATCATCAATCTTTAATTCTCTTTCCTCCCATACACTTTCAATTTTTTTAACACTCATTATTCCCAGAGACTCTAAATTTAATTCAATCTCCTTTTCCCTATCCTCCCAGTTAAAAACCCCTAATAGATAATAATTCTTTTCTTCCCCCAGCCAGATTGATGGTATTTCCTCTTCTGAAAAGAGGTCAAGCAGTTTAGCCGATTTACTCAGACGATTTTCTATTACTTTTTCTATTATCTTCCATCCTGTATTATTTAAATTGCAGAGATTATCAGAAAGAACTACTTCTCCGCCTGTAAGAATGATTACTGAAGCCCATGTAGTAATCTCGGTCAAATCTGCTTCTCTTCCAGCCATCCAGGAAGGTTCCCCTCTGTATGGACAGACCTGGTAAGGTCTATTAAGATATTTTTCATCAGTGGTAGAGGGACATCGAACGATAAGAAAATCCGGGTCGTTATTCCAGATATTTTTATTGAGCCAGAATCTTGCACTAATCTCTTTCGCACTTCTCCTGATATGTGAGAAGAAATTATGAATGTCAGCACTAACTCTGGCAGCATCCAGCAATCCTGCACCTGTTTCTAAGGAATAACACCCACTTATCAAATAACAATCTTTTCCAATGCTTTCGCGTATCAGTTCTAAACTTTTTCTCAAAGCTGCCTGTGGACCTTCTCCACTGTAAAAATTTCTTCCTTCAATAATCTGAACAAAATCTATTTTGAAGTATTTAAATCCACATCTTTTTAAGTTTTTAAAAACTTTTCTGATATAATTCTGAACTTCAGGATGTGTGGGGTCTAAAATGTAAGACAAACCATAGGCAAATTCTTTAATGATAAAATTCCCTTTCTCATCTTTTAAAAGACAATCTGGATGGTAGCGGACAAAAACAGAAGTAAAACTGGCAGTATAGGGAGCAATCCAAATACCAGGAATAAATCCCTTCTCATAAATTTTCTCAGCAATACCTTTCAAACCAGAAGGGAAATAATAATTGGCTTCTTCCCAGTTTCCCCATCGGCACTCCCACCCTTCGTCAATAATGATATAACCTTTATTTTTACCCGGATTCATTTTTTTCTTCAAAGTATTACTGTTGGCTAAAACATCCTTTTCTCGCACACTCCCAGAATAATAATCCCATGAGTTCCAGCCCAAAATTCCAGGTTTCTTTCTTAATTTATATTTTTTCTTCCACAACTCTCCATATTCTTCCAATAACTTCAATGGGTCATTGCCTGAGAGGAAAAGAAGTAAAGGAGAAGAAAGAACTTTTTTTTCTCTTAAAGTAGATTCAAACTGAAAATTAACTTTGAAACCAAAATGGGAATCCCAATGTGGGTCCCGGGGAATTATGGTAAAAGTTGTAATCGCATCAGCAATGGTAGCAACACCAATTAAAAGAGAATCTTTATTTTTCTTATTTTGAAAAAGTGTTAATGTATTGCTCTCACTATCTAAAGGAATATTAAAACTCTCCTTTCCAACAGTATGAACACCCGCTATAGAAACGGTTGGATTAAGATTTACATACTGGAAATGTTCCCTGCATACCAGAAGAGGAGAAAATTTATCCCATGGAAAAATTAAAGAAAGATTCTTTATTTTATAAGAAACAGAGGAAGTATTTTTAATTCGGGAAAGAAAAGAATCTTTCTGAATTTTTATTTCCCAAATTCCTTTAATTTTACCGCATGAAAATTCTGTATAAAAAATATTTTCTTTCTTTTTCCATTTGCATTCAGAAGATAAAAGAGTAAATTTTTCTGTTTCTAACTTTACAAAACCATCTGCTCTAAAATGAGGATAATTTATACAAAAACTCCCTTCTTTCACATCAAATTTTAACCTGACAGAGTGGAGTCTCTTGTTTTCAAATTTCATTTTAAGTATTTAATCTCTTAAGAATCCACAATAATGTATCTTGTCTTTTGTTATTGAAATAATTTCTATCATTTTGTCCCCGGGGATATTCAATAATTTTGCCAGTGTATTTAACTCCATTTTATCTCTCAGTTTTTCCCTAAATTATAACACTTTTTTATCGGCAACTG
>CAZRDZ010000060.1:0-6652 GCA_964599135.1 uncultured bacterium | reverse complement strand
ACTTCTTCATTAACAGAAACACATATATTTCCAGGATAACCAGCATAGCCCTTAAAAGCCGGTATAACTTTTTTCCTTTCCATAATTTTCACACTTATTTCTTCTATATCATATGTGCTTATTCCTGGTCTGATACTTTCCCTTATCCTTTCAAGAATTTCTCTCACTATCAAACATGCTCTCCGTATACCATCCAGTTCAGCCAGTGTTTTTATCACCATTTAAGAATTTCTTTTATCTTTGTAACTGTCTCTTCAAGTTTTCCTTCTCCAGATATCTCAAAAAAATTACCTTTTTTTCTATAATAATCAATGATTGGTTGTGTAAGTTTATGGTAAACATCTAGCCTTTTTTTTATAACTTCTGGTTTATCATCTTCCCTCTGTATCAACTTCCCACCGCATTTATCACATATACCATCTTTCTCTGGGGGTAAATTTATAAGATGGTAAATAGCCCCACAATTCTCACAAATTCTTCTATTTGAAAGTCGCTTTATTAAAAATTCATCAGAAGCAGAAAGATAAATTACAATTAGATCTCCTTCATCATGAAAAATTTTTTCAAGGTCTTCTGCTTGCTTTAAGGTTCTGGGGAAACCATCAAGTATAAATCCATAATTACAATCTTCTTTTTTAATTCTATCTTCAATAATTTTCTCCACCAGTTCATCAGGAACAAGTTCTCCCCTTTTTATGTAAGAATTTGCCTTTTCTCCAAGTTCAGTATGACTGTTAACATTTTCTCTCAACAAATCTCCCGAAGAAATCAAAGGCAAATTATAAATTTCACTTAATTTTCCTCCTACAGTTCCTTTACCTGCTCCCGGTGGTCCAAGAAGAATCAGGGTTTTTTTCATCTTATTCCTGCCTTTTTAATAAATCCCTGATAATGTCTTAAAAGAAGATGTGATTCAATCTGTCTGATAGTTTCAAGCAGGACAGAAACAACAATTAAAAGACCGATTCCACCAAAAATATTTGCAACTATGTATGGGATTTTTCTATAAACACCCATTATTATATAAGGAAATATGGCAATAGCAGCAAGCATAATAGAACCTGGTAAAGTAATTCTATTTAAAACTCTTTCAAGATAAAGGGCTGTTGGTTTACCCGGTCTTATTCCCTGAATGTATCCCCCGTATTTCTGTAAATCGTCGGCTACATGGTCAGGATTGAAAATTATACCAGCATAAAAATAACAGAAGAAAACTATAAGAACAATATAAAGAAGCATTCCAGGACCAGTACCAGGGAAAAGATAACGCGCTACATTTTGAACAATTCTATTTTCAGAAAAAGTTAAAATTGTAGCAGGGAAAGTTAAAATTGCTATGGCAAAAATTAATGGGATAACTCCGCCCTGATTAAGTTTTATTGGTAAATATGTTGACTGACCTCCATAAACTCTTCTTCCAACAACCCTTTTTGCATACTGAACAGGAATTCTCCTCTCACTTTCGTTAACAATAATAGCAGCAGCAACAACACCAAAAATTAAAACAATCATTATAATAACAATAAAAATATTGATTTCACCAGCAGAAACAAGTTGTGCAACTCTATGAACTGCAACAGGCATTCTTGATAATATACTTGCAGTTATTATCAGAGATATACCATTCCCAACACCTTTTTCTGTTATTTGTTCCCCAAACCACATTAAAAATATAGTCCCTGTTGTTAATGTTATCATTGTTATAAATCTGAATGTCCATCCGGGATTGGGAACAATAACAAGCCCTCCAAAATGGTCAGGATTTTCAAGCCATAAACTGATAGCAAATCCCTGAAAAAGACATAAAATTAAAGTGCCTATTCTTGTCCATTGAGTAAGTTTTCTTCTTCCCTCAACTCCGCTTCTAACAAGATTTTCAAAATAGGGAACTACAGAAGCCAGTAACTCAAGAATAATTGAAACACTTATATAGGGCATTATTCCAAGAGCAAAAATTGTAGCATTTCTAAGCGCTCCTCCTGCAAAAAGGTCTGCAAGGCGAAAAATGGTATTGGGAAAATTCTCAAAGAATTTAGCAAGGGCTGCCCCATCTATACCGGGGGAAGGAATATAACAGCCAAGTCGATAAACACTTATTAAAAAAATTGTAATCCCTATCCTTTTTCTTAAATCCGGTATTTTGAAAGTATCTTTAAATCCATCTATCATTTTTTATTTTCCTCTTTGTAAAAGGATAACTTCACCACCTGCTTTTTCTATTTTCTCTTTTGCTTTCTTTGAAAAAGAGTGACCTTCTATTTTTAATTTTTTTGTTAATTTACCATTTCCAAGAATTTTTACAAAATTCCCTTTCCTTACAAGACCTCTTTCTTTCATTAAAGATAAATTGACCATTTCTCCTTCCTGAAATTTATTCTCTATATCCTGTAATTTAACAATTTCGCCCTTTATCTTCTTAATATGAGTAAACCCCCTCTTTGGTAATCTCCTTGTAAGTGGCATCTGTCCACCTTCAAAATTATATGATAATCTGTATCCACTTCTTGCTTTGTGTCCTTTATGCCCTCTTGTAGAGGTTCCACCATGTCCAGAACCATCCCCCCTACCAAGACGTTTTTTCTTCTTTTTTGCTCCATATGGAATTTTAATTTCATTCAGTTTCATTTTCTTCTTCCTCTTTCTTTTTTAACATACTCAATGCTTTAATTGTCGCAGAAAGAGCATTTAAAGCGTTTGTTGAACCAATACATTTACTTGTTATATCCTTTATCCCTGCAACTTCAAAAAGAGCCCTCATAGTTCTTCCCGCTACCATACCATGTCCTCTAACTGCAGGTTTCAATATAACTTTTGAAGCACCGCTTTTTGCTCTTACATCATGGGGTATTGTGGTTCCTGAAAGGGGTATTTCTATCATATTTCTCTTTGCCTTTTCAACTCCCTTTCTTATTGCTTCAGGCACTTCTCCTGCTTTACCAACCCCATATCCACATTTCCCTTTCCCATTTCCAACAACAACAATCGCCCTAAAATTCAAATTTTTACCACCTTTTGTAACTTTTGTTACTCTTCTTATTTCAATAACTATTTGTTTTTCTTCCTCTTCAAGAACCGATTGCTGTTTTTCTTTTAAAATTTTAAACCTCCTTTTCTTGCCGAATCTGCCAGTTCTTTTACCCTTCCTGTATATTTATATCCACCTCTATCAAAAACTACTTTTTCAATTCCTTCCTTTTTTGCTCTTTCTGCTATTAACTGCCCAACAATTTTTGCTGCTTCTTTTGTGTAACTTTTAACATTTTTTTCTTCAGAGAACTTTTTAAATTCTTTTGATAAAGTTGAGACAGTCATCAGAACCTTACAGGGTGTCTCTTCATCATTGACCAGTGAAGCATAAATATGTTTTTCACTCCTGTAAACAACAAGTCTTGGTTTTGTTGATGTCCCAGAAACTTTTTTTCTGATTCGCAAATGTCTTTTCTTTCTTCTTTCCTCTTTATTCTTTTTCATTGTCCCGCTCCTACTGCAGCCTTTCCTGCTTTGTGTCTTACATATTCTCCTCTATATCTTATTCCTTTTCCTTTATATGGTTCTGGAGGATAAATTTTCCTTACTGATGCTGCAAAATTTCCAACTTTTTGCTTATCAATTCCTCTTATAAAAATAACCGTATTTCTTGCAACTTCAACAGAAATATCACCAGGAATATCCACTTCTACTGGATGAGAAAAACCAAGTGCTAAAACAAGTTTTTTCCCCTTAACTTCGCCTTTATAACCAACACCGTGAATTTCAAGAACTTTTTCATAACCATCTTTTACACCAATAACCATATTTTCTATCAAACTTCTCATCAATCCCTGAAATGCCTCTCCTTTTCTGTATAATTTTTTGTTTTTCTCGGGAATAATATTTTTAACATATATTTTATTATCAGTAATCTCAACTTCAATATAGGGTAAAATTTCCTTTTCAAGTTTCCCTTTTGGTCCTTCAATAATAATCTTATTATCTTCAATTTTTACTTTCACACCATCCGGAATTTCTACAGGTCTTTTTCCCAATCTTGCCATTTTTTCCCTCACCATATTGTAAATAAAATTTCTCCACCTATTCCCAATTCTCTCGCTTTTTTATCACTCATAATTCCTTTAGATGTTGTTAAAACGGCTACTCCAAGTCCATCTTTTACCCTGGGAATTTCATCTTTTTTTACATAAACCCTTACTCCAGGTTTGCTAATTTTTTTTATTTCATTTATTGCTCTCTTCTTTCCTTGATAATAAATAAGATGAACTCTTATCATTTTCCTTTTATTTTCTTCAATTATTTCATAGTTCTTTATAAACCCTTCTTCTTTAAGAACATCAGCAATTGCTTCTTTCATCTTGCTGAAAGGGATATCTACAAATTGTTTGAAAACAAGATTCCCATTTCTTATTCTTGTTATCATATCCGCAATTGGGTCTGTCATTGTCATTTTTTCACCTCACCAACTTGCTTTTTTAACACCAGGGATTTCTCCTTTTGAAGCCATCTCTCTGAAGCAAATTCTACAAATCCCGAATTTTCTGTAATATCCTCTTGGACGTCCACATCTCCAGCATCTGTTTTTCTTTCTAACTTTATATTTTGGCTCTCTTTTTGACTTTTCAATTAATGATTTTCGTGCCAATTCACTCCCTCCTTATAGGTATTCCAATTTCTCTTAACAATTCAACTGTCTCTTCAGGGGATTTTGCTGTTGTTACAATTGTTATATTCATCCCTCTTATCTTGTAAATAGTATTGTAATCAACTTCAGGGAAAATAACATGTTCTTTTATCCCTACGGTATAACTTCCTCGTCCGTCAACTGAATCTGGAGGTAATCCATTGAAATCCCTGACTCTTGGAAGAGCAACTGTTATCATTCTATCCAGAAACTCCCACATTCTATCTCCTCTCAAAGTAACCATTAAACCACATATATCGCCTTTTCTTAAATTAAACCCTGCTATTGATTTTTTCGCTCTTGTTATAACGGGCTTCTGCCCTGTAATTAAAGAAATCTCTTTTTCAGCCGATTCTATTGCTTTTGTATCTTTATTATCCTTTCCAATACCCATGTTTATAACAACCTTTTCAAGTTTTGGCACCTGCATATGATTTTTATAATTAAACTTCTCCATCATCTTTGAAATCACAACTTCTTTATATTTTTTCTTTAATCTTGGCTCCATCACTTCTCCTCTACTATTTCTTTACATTTTTTACAGTATCTGACCTTTGTTCCATCAGCAAGTTTTTTAATTCCAAGACGAACTGGTTTTGCACACTTAAGACAAAAATACTGAACATTTGAAATTGATATTGGCTTTTCAATATGAACAATTCCTCCCTGCATATCTATAGACCTTGGTCTTGTATGTTTTTTTACAAAATTAACTCCTTCTACAAGAACTCTTTTCTCTTTTGGAAAAACTCTTATCACTCTTCCTTTTTTACCTCTTTCATTTCCTTTTATAACATAAACAAAATCACCTTTTCTTATTTTTAAACCCATTACAAAACCTCCGGGGCAAGTGAAATAATTTTTGTAAAATTCTTATCTCTTAATTCCCTCGGGACAGGTCCAAATACTCTTGTCCCTCTGGGATTACCTTCATTATCAACAATAATTGCACAATTATGGTCAAACTTTAAAGTCGTTCCATCTTTTCTTTTTATTGGTTTAGATGTTCTCACAATAACTGCTTTAACCTTTTCCTTCTTTTTAACTACTCCATTAGGCAGAGCATCTTTTACACTTGCCACAATAATATCCCCAACTCTTGCATATTTTCTTTTTGAAACACCAACAAAGCCAATTACTCTTATCTTCTTTGCTCCTGTATTATCAGCAACAATTAAAACGCTTCTTAACTGTATCATTTTTCCCTTTTTGTTTTTTCTATAATTTCAACTATTCTCCATCTTTTCAATTTGCTTAGAGGTCTTGTCTGAACAATTCTTACAACATCCCCTGCTTTTGTCATATTATTTTCATCGTGAGCATAAAACTTTCTTCTCTTTTTTATAATCTTTCTATAAAGAGGATGCGGGCTTTTACTCTCTACATATATAACTCTCGTTTTATCCATTTTATCACTTGCCACAACTCCTATTTTTTCTATCCTGCCTTTTTCACCCATTTATTTTCCTTTTTTTCTCATTTTTTATTGTCTTTAAAACTGCAATATCTTTTTTTAATTTTTTAAGTGCAGAATAATCCTTTAGTTGCCCCATTTTTACCTGGGTTAACATATTAAATCTCTGCTTTTTCAATTCATCTATCTTTCTATCAATTTCTTCTTCTGTTGCCTCTCTCCATTTTTTCAATTCATCTGTTTTCATTTTATTATCTCTGCAATAATGATGTTTCTCTTTTTACAATTTTACTTTTAACAGGAAGTTTTGCCGCGGCTCTTTTAAGTGCACCAACACCCATTTCTTCTTCAACTCCACCTATTTCAAATATTATTCTTCCAGGAAGCACCACTGCAACCCAATGGGAAACATCTCCTTTACCTTTTCCCATCCTTGATTCTGCTGGTTTTTTGGTTACTACCTTATCAGGAAAAATCCTTATCCAAAGTTTTCCCTTTGATTTCAAATGATGGGTAATTGCAATTCTTGCTGCTTCAATTTGATTATTTGTAATCCAGCAGGG
>CAZRDZ010000059.1:5482-6768 GCA_964599135.1 uncultured bacterium | reverse complement strand
TTCCATTTTTTGCTTTATTATCTATATGGTTTTATGCTTTTTTAACTGGTTTAAGAATTCCAGTGGTAAGGGCTTCTTTAATGTTTACATTCTTCCTTCTTGGAGAGATATTTGAAAGAGATATTGAAGGTCCTGATTCGGTGTTTATTGCTGCTTTTATTCTTCTCCTTTTAAATCCTTTCTCTCTCTTTAATCTCTCATTTTTACTTTCTTTTATTACAACTTTCACAATTATTTACACTGTTAGAAAATTTAACTATATTAGAAATCCATTTCTGATGTTTTTATTGATAACAACTTTTGCTCAGATTTCTGCTTTTCCCGTTATCCTTTACAATTTTAAAAGATTTTATATTACTGGATTTTTTTCAAACATTTTTTTAATCCCATTCTCTGTTGGGCTTATTTTTTCTTCTCTTCTTTCATTCATTTTTCCTTTTCTTTTTCCTTTTGCTGGATTTTTAGCAGATATATTTTTAAAATTGATGCATATCTTTTCTTTTAAGTCACCTGAATTTAATTTTATTTCTCCTTTATCCCTTATTATATTCTGGTATTCATTACTTGTATTTATACTTTTAAAAAATTCACCGAAAGTAAAGAAATTTTTTCTTGTTGTTTCTTCTTTTTCTTTTATTTTTTCTTTATTTCAATTAAGTTATGTTGATAAAGGAGAGAGAATATATTTCTTCTCATCAAAAAAGCCCTGTATTTTTATAAAAGTAAGAGAAGAAGGGATACTTTTTTCTCCAGATGATTTTAAAAATAGAAGTTTTTTGAAATCACTTATTTCTTTTTTAAAAAGTAAAAAAGTGAAAGAAATTACTCTGATTTATACTGATGATTTGTTGAATCATAAAGGAACCCTAAATCAACTTAAAAAATCTTTCACTATTAAAGATGTATTTAGTTATAGAAAAGAAAGGGAAATCCCATCTTTATATGGATATAAAATTGAAAAGATAGAAAGAAATTTTATTGTTGAAAAGGAACATTTAAAAATTTTCCTTGGAGTTTATGTTAACAAAAAGGTTAAAAATGGAAATTATGATATTTTTTATCTTAACAATTATAAAAGGAAAAAAGAGATTATTGAAAATCTAAAAGAAATAAAAGTTTGTATAATGATTTTTCCTGCAAAATTAAAAAAATATGAAAAAATTCGAAAGAAATTCTGGAATTATTTCCTTGATGATGGATGTGTGATAATAAAGGAAAAAAATAATAGTTTAAATATAAGGCAGATATAAGTAAAAATTAATATAGATAACAGGTAAGTTTTCTAA
>CAZRDZ010000059.1:0-5382 GCA_964599135.1 uncultured bacterium | reverse complement strand
AGATAGAACACCAGAACACCAGTTATTCAATCTCTTACGAATTGTTTTACAGAGTTATATTGATTTTAAATTTGAAAACCAGCAAGGAAGAGAGATGTTAAGGTGTAAATAAAATAAATATTTATTATTTTTGTAAATTACATATTGACAAATTTACTAAATTATAGTATATTTTAAATAGAAAAAAGGAGGGGAAATGACAGAGTTTATAAGTAAGGTTACTAGAAATGGGCAATTTACTGTGCCTTCAAAAATAAGGAAGATTTTACACATTAAAGAAGGTGATTTATTTCGTTTTGAAATAAAAGATAATAAAATTATTCTTACTCCTGTATCAGTTGTTGATAAAAGTCAGGTATATTTCTTCTCTAAAAAGTGGCAAAAATCTATCCAGGAATCTGAGAAAGATATCAAAGAGGGGAAATACTCAGTTTATCACTCTGCTGAAGAATTAAAGAAAGATATAGAAAATGAGTAAGAATATTATTATCCCTCATTCTGTAAAAAAGTGCATCAAAAAACTTCCTAAACAAATGAGAGAAAAATTCTACTGGTGTCTTAATATGCTTTTAAAAGATGAAAATCATCCTTCATTAAGAAATAAAAAAATAAAAGGGACACAAAACTATTGGGAGTTCAGTATTTCTATGAATTATAGATGTATTTACCGAAAAGAGAAAGATACAATATACCTTCTTGCAATAGGTAAACATGAAGATGTTTTTTAATCCGGCCTATTGCTTTTCTCAAAACTAAAATTACATCACTTATAACCGAACTTACCGAAGAAAAGAATTAAAGAGAAAAGAAGGTAGATAAGGAGTAAACTTGTACATTGACTTGACAGGATGGAAAGTAAAGGAATAAAATTGAAAAAGAAATTAATTGTTTTTATGAAAACTAAACTATTGCTAATGTGGCTTGCATCTGAAAGGAGGAGAAAAAATGGTTATGAAGGAAATTGAGAAGATAAAAGAAGCGGAGAATAAAGCAGAGGAAATTGTTAAAAAAGCGGAAGAGGAGGGGCAGAAGATAAAAAATTCAATTGAAGAGAAAGTTAAAAATTATAGAGAGGAAAAAGAAAAGTCCATGAAAGAAAAGATGGATAAATACAGGACGGAGAAAGAAAAAGAAAAAGAAAAAAAATTAAAGGAAATACAGGAGAAGATAGAAAAGCAAAAAAGAGAAATAAAAAAATCAGTGGAGAGTAAAATAGAAAGCGTTATTGAAAGTGTATGGGTATCTTTCAAAGAAGAAATTTTTAAGCACTGACAACTTTATTTTTGCCCATTTCTTTTGCTTTGTATAGAGCAGAGTCGGCTTTTTTAAGTAAATCTTCAGGAGTTGAGGCATCATCTGGAAATGTAGCAATTCCAAAACTAACAGTTAATTTCCCATTTGGCTGTTTTTTCTCATAAGGGAAATTATATTTTTCAATTTTTTCTCTTAATTTTTCACATACCTTTACGGCATCTTCTTTATCAGTTTCAGGAAAGACAATAACAAACTCTTCCCCACCATATCTTGCAACTATATCACTACCTTTAACTCCATTTTTAATTATTTCTGCAACTTTTTTCAATACAATATCTCCCAGAGGATGTCCATTTGCATCGTTATAAAATTTAAAATAATCAATGTCGCAAATGCATAAGGAAAACTTTTTCTTATATGTTTTTGATTTTAAGTAAATCTCTTCAAGCTTTGTTTCAAAAAATCGCCTGTTATAAATAGAAGTTAAAGCATCTGTAATTGAAAGAATTTTCGTTTTTTCAAATAATTCAGCGTTTTCAATAATTAACGAAGTTGGAGCAGTGACCATTCTTAAAAGTTCAAGTTCTTTTGTAGAAAACTTCCTGTTTTTTCTGGAAAAAATTCCAATAACTCCTGTAATAACTTTTCTGCTGTAAAATGGAGAAATTATAAAAGAAGTAATTCCTTTTTTTGCAAGATTTCTATAAAGAGGGAAAGAGCCAGTATTATTTATCAGAAGTGGTTTACCTTTTATGCTAATTTCTTCAAGAATATCAGTATCAACTATATCTTCACCTATCACTTTTCTTAAGAATTTTCCTCCAAATAAACAGATTACAATAGTTTCATTTTTAAATATTTCTTTCAATGAATCAGCAATTTTTTCAGTTACTTCTTCAACTTTCATTTCTTCTGTTTCAATAAGAGATATTATTGTTTTAAGAAGGATTGATTCAAGTTTATAATCACTTAAGGTTAAATTTAATTTGCCTATTTCCTTTCGTAAGTTTTTAATAGTTTCTGCAAGATGGAATCCATAAATAACTTCAATTATTACAATTGTGGAAAGTGCAATATTCATAGAGAAAAAATAGAAAGTGGAAGAAAAAATATGACCACAAGTAAAAGCAATATTTATAAAAAGAAGAAAACATATAAGAAAAAATAATATTAAATCTCTAAATTTACTCATTCAACCCTTTTTTAATTTTTTCTACAATTGATGAAAACTCATCAGGATGATAAAAGGCGATTTCAGCAAGGGACTTTCTGTTAAGATTGATACCTCCTTTTTTTATTCCATTCATAAATTTACTATAAGAAATACCACACATCTGGCATGCAGCAGATATTCTTTTTATCCATAACCTCCTGAAATTTCTTTTTTTCTTTTTTCTATCATTATATGCGTATGTTAATCCCTTTTCGCTAAATTCTCTTGCTCTTTTATAACTTTTTGACCTTGCCTGCCTGTATCCCTTTGCTCTTTCCAGTGTCTTTTTTCTCCTTTTCCTTGAAGCAACTGAATTTTTTGTTCTTGGCATTTTTCTCCCCTATTTGTATGGTAATAACTTCTTTACTGCTTTTACATCCCCTTTATTTTTAAGTTCCTGGGCTTTTTTTATTCTCCTTTTTCTTTTTCTTGTTTTTTTTGAGAGGAGGTGACTGCCTCCTGCTCCATAATGCATAACTTTTCCTGTTCCTGTTATCTTAAATCTTTTTGCTATTGACTTTTTTGTTTTTAATTTTGGCATAATAAACTCCTTTTATTTTAAAGTGGAATAAAAGTAACACTTAATCTGTTTCCTTCCATCTTTGGACTGATTTCCACTTTTCCAATATCTCTTAAATCATTTATCAATTTTTCAATCAATTCATATCCTTTTTCTTTATGTAATATTGCTCGCCCTTTAAAAAAAACAATAACCTTCACTCTATTTCCTTCTTTTAAAAAATTCTCTATGTGATGCTTTTTAAACTTATAATCATGTTCACTTGTTGTCGGAGTAAATCTTATCTCTTTTAATTGTGTTGTTCTACGCTTTTTCTTTATTTCTTTCTCTTTCTTCTTCTGCTCATAAAGAAACTTCTTGAAATCCATTATTCTACAAACAGGTGGGGAAGCATTTGGAACAATTTCTACCAGGTCAAGATTTTGTTCCTTTGCAATTTTTATTGCTTCATCACGATTTACTATTCCAAACTGCTTCCCATCATTACCTATCAAACGAACTTTTGGTACTCTAATTCTATAATTTACTCTATATTCTCTACCCTGATTATGTCTATACTTTCTAATTGACACTCCTTTCTTACTTTTTAACTTATTCCTGTATAATTATATAAAAATTTTATCAGATTGTAAATATCAAACTGAAAAAACTTTTTCTTCAACTTCCTTTTTTAATTTTTCTTCAATCTCTTTGAGAGTAAAATTTCCAGCCATACCTTTTTTATGTTTTCTCAAAGCAATATTACCGGTTTCAATCTCTTTATCGCCTATTATCAGCATATATGGCACTTTTTCTTCTTCTGCATCCCTTATTTTCTTTCCTATTTTTTCATTTCTTAAATCAACTGAAACTCTGAAATTTTCTTTCAATTTTTCTTCTATTTTTTTTGAATATTCGTTATGTCTTTCAGTAATTGGTAATATTCTTAACTGTTCTGGGGCAAGCCAGAGAGGAAAATTGCCTTTGTAATGTTCAATGAGAACACCAAAAAATCTCTCCAGTGAACCAAGTATTGCTCTATGTATTAAAATTGGTGTTTTTTCTTTGCCATCTTCATCAATAAATTTCACTTCAAATTTTTCTGGTATATTGAAATCAACCTGGATAGTTGAACATTGCCATTGTCTTCCAATACAATCCTTTATTTTTACATCAATTTTTGGTCCATAGAAAACTCCCTCTCCCGGGTCAATTTCATAATCAATTCCTCTTTCTTTTAATGAACTTTCAAGGGTCTTTGTTGCTATTTCCCAGTTTTCAACAGTTCCAACAAATTTTTCAGGTCTTGTTGAAAGAAAAACAGAAAATTCAGAAAAACCAAAACTTTTAAGGAAAAAGAAAACAAGTTCAATTATCTTCTTAATTTCTTCTTTAAGTTGAGAAGGAGTGCAGAATATGTGAGCATCATCTTGAGTAAATCCTCTTACTCTTAAAAGTCCATGTAAGACCCCCTGTTTTTCATACCTGTAAACTGTTCCAAGTTCAGCCCACCTTAAAGGAAGTTCTTTATAACTTCTTGTCTTTGTTTGATATATAATAATATGAAATGGGCAGTTCATTGGTTTCAACTGAAACTTCTTATTTTTATCAACCTCCATAGGGGGGAACATATAATCTTTATAAAAAGAATAATGACCAGATTTTTCCCACAGGATACATTCTGCTATATGTGGAGTATAAAGAAGTTGGTATCCATTTTTCAAATGAACTTCTTTCCAGAAGTCCTCAATTATCTTTCTTACAATACTTCCTTTAGGATGCCAGAATATAAGTCCAGAACCATATTCAGGATGTATTGAAAAAAGGTCAAGTTTTTGTCCAAGCACTCTATGGTCTCTTTCCTTTGCTTCTTTCAAGAAATTAAGATATTTCTTAAGTTCTTCTTCTGTCTCAAAGGAAATACCATAAATTCTCTGCATACTTTCTCTGCTTTCATCTCCTTTCCAGTAAGAAGAAGCAATTGATAAAAGTTTGAAGAATTTTACCTGTCCTGTGGATTCAAGATGAGGTCCCTGACATAAATCAATAAATTCCCCCTGTTTATAAAAAGAGACAGTATTTTCCGGTATTTCCTCAAGTAATTCAAGTTTAAATGGTTCATTTTTAAGTATTTCTTTTGCTTCCTCCTTGCTTTTTTCAAATTGTTCTAATTTATAGTCATCTTTTATAATTTTTTTCATTTCTTTCTCTATTTTTATAAGGTCATCTGGAGTGAATGGTTTTTCAGTGTAAAAATCATAATAAAAACCATTCTCAATAGAAGGACCTATTCCAAGTTTCACATCAGGGAATAATCTTTTAACTGCCTGAGCCAGTATATGAGAAGTTGTATGCCAGTACTTTTTATAAAATTCTTTTTTCATTTTAAAGCAGGGCCGACGGGATTGTTTCCCAT
>CAZRDZ010000058.1:0-6892 GCA_964599135.1 uncultured bacterium | reverse complement strand
CCTTTTGAAGAAGCATATTCCAGAAACTTTTTTCCTTTTTTTTCATCAACACCTTTTATAGCATCAACAACAATATAAACATTTTTATTCCTTTCAAGAAGTCCTTCAACACATTCTTTCACACAGTATTCAGTAGCAACTCCATAAACAACAAAAAGTTCTTTCCCAATTTTTTCTATTGCTTTTTCAAAATTAGGATTTGAGAAAACAGAAAGTTTGTCTTTTTCAAAAATAAATTGTCTATATTTTGTAAAATCAATTTCAATAGTTCTATCAGATGGAATAAAAAGTGCCTCTTTTATCTTTGTCTCATTTATTTTCTTCTGTCCTTCTGTTCCCTTTATGCAGTGAGGAGGAAATTGTTTAAATTCCGGGTCATCCTGTGTATGTGAATCAACCGATGAAAAAATTGGGATATTGTTTCTGTAAGCAAATTCAGTTAATTTTTTTAAATTTTCTATTATCCTTTCTGCATCAGGAACATAAAGATTTCCTTCTTTAAACATAAAATCATTCTGTGTATCAATATCAATGAACAATATCTTATTTTTATCCATTTTTTTCTTTTAGTTTCTTAAGGTTCTTTTTCAATTTATCTGAAAATTCAACTGGATATTTTTCTGGATTTTTAAGTTTCTTATATTTTTCTGGTAGTTTTTCAAGTTGTTTTTTCACATATTCTCTTATTTTTTCTATTCCAGGCACATCTCTTATAACTTTTCCATTTTCAATATATTTCTTCAACAGTTTTTCTCCTTCTTCAATCTTTTCTCCTTCTTCACAAACAACATCCTCTTTAAAATATCCATTTTTTTCAAATCGGAAAACCTGTTTTGCCCCGGGATATGTAATTTTATCCTCACTTAATTTTCCAACCTTTTTTATCTTTCCTTCATTCTCAAATTCAACAAGTTTATAAATTGTTGAAAGATAAGGGCAATCATTATTTGTGACAAGTTTGGTCCCAACTCCAAATCCATTAACAGGGCTTTTATTTTCAACAATTTCAAATATTTTATATTCATCAAGGTCTCCACTTATAAAAATCCCTGTCTCATTTAGCCCATCTCTATCAAGAATTTCCCTTGCTTTTTTTGAACTTTCAATTATATTTCCTGAATCAATCCTTATTGCCCTAACATTTTTTCCTACATTCTTTACCTTTTTAACTCCTTTTTCTGTATCAAATGTATCTACAAGCAAAATGGTGCTATCGGGAAAGACATCATAATATTTTTTAAATGCTTCAAGTTCATCCTCAAATGATAAAACAAATGAATGAGCCATAGTTCCAAAAACAGGGATATTAAAAACTTTTCCAGCATATAAATTTGAAGTCCCATCAAATCCACCTATATATGAAGAATAAGCAGCATAAATAGAAGCAAGAAATGAAGGGGCTCTTCTTGCTCCAAATTCAACGATATTCCTTTTTTTCCCGTCAATTGAAGAAAAATAAACAATCCTGCTTGCTTTTGTAGTAATAAGAGTATTGTAAGTTATAAAATTTAGAAGTGCTGTCTCAACAATCTGGGTTTCAACAATTCTCCCTTCAATCCTTATAACAGGTTCATTTTCAAAAAACAAACTACCTTCATCCATCGCCCATAAGTTTCCTTCAAATTTTAAATTTAAAAGATAATCAAAAAAGTCATTATCAACATTCTTGAAAACTTCAAGATTTTTAAGATATTCAATTTCATCTTTTTCAAAATGAAGATTTTTAAGATATTCAATTACAAATCTCAAACCAGAAAAAATAAGGTAACCCCTATTTTCAGGAATATTTCTTACCCATAATTCAAATTTTCCCTTTGCGTTTTTAAAATATTTATAATAAATTGCAGACATTGTAATTTCGTAAAGGTCAGTAAAAAGAGGAGAATAAATCATTTTGTCTTACTCCTTTTAATATTATAATACCTGAAAGTTATCATATCATTAAGAAACCTATTGTTAAACAGGAAATTTATAAATCACAAGTCCTGAAGGAACTTTTGGATAAAAATAAGTGGACTTATGAGGCATAACTTCACCTGAATAACAGATTTTTAAAAACTGTTCCTTCTTTATAGGATTTAAGAAAAATATAACCCCCTCCTTCTTTCTTCTGTATTCATCCATTAAATAATCCATTGAAGAATGGAATAAAAATTCGTTGCTTTTAATTTTAAAGATGTCTGTAAAAATAAATTCGTGAAGGATAACTGTGTCAAGTTCAGACCAGTTTTTACTATGTTTTTCTGCAATTTTTTCCATTACTTCTCTTCTTTTCAATATAAGAATAAAAAAATTCCCTTTTTCATAAACACCAAAAGTATGATTGTCCTGATTCTCTTTCAATTTTTCTTTCATTTCCTCAAAAGAAGAAACATCTATAAATTCAAAAAAATTACCAAGAGTTTCCCTTTTATCAATAAAAGAAATATTCTTCTGTATGTATCTATGAGTTGGTAAAATAACAAGTCCAGGAGAGTTTATATTTACAAAAAAAACAAGAACTTTCTCTGCCCATGGATAAGGATTATCAAGATAAAAATGGAGTGCAGCATTATATCTGTGATGTCCATCAGCAATTATAACTTTTTTATTTTTAAACAATTCCCTTATTCTCTCAATTTTTTTTCTATCGGTTATCTTTCCAAAAGAAAAATTTTCATCATTTATTCTCCCGGTTATTTCTTCTTTTTCTCCCTCTGTCTCTTTCTCAAAAATAAAATTCTCATCCCGATATAGCATAAAAACAGGACTGAAATTTGCTCTGCATTTTTCAATAAGTTTATATCTATTCATTTTATATTTCTCAAAAATTTTCTCATGTGGTATGACATTCCCTTTTTCAAATTCTTCAAGTTTAAGTAAAGCAAAAAACCCCTTCCTCTCTTTTTTTTCACCATCAACTTTAAATTTATGATTTACAAAATAAAAACACTCCTCTTTTTCTTCAATTAAAATTTCTTCTTTTATCCATTTATGAAATTTTACAGAAACATCTGCAGGTTCAACATTTTTTGAAATCAAATTTATTATATTATAAGGGGATTGTAATTGTAGTTTTTCTTCAAATTTTTCATCAATAACATCCCAGGGTGGAGCAATAACTTTACTTATATCACCTGTTTTTTTTGAATTGAAAATATACCCTTTAAAAGAACTTATCTCTACCATTTTTTCTCCGTTTTGTTTTTTGGGGAAGTAATTGACTTTTATTTTCCCTCTTTACTTTCTGTCTTTTTCACTGGCTCTGCTTCTTTAAGAGGTATGAATATTTCAACTTTTGCCTTTTTTCTCAATTGCGAATACCAGTCATTAAAATATTTCTCCCTTTTCTGCCACTGTAAAATTTTTCTTATTGATTCTTTATTAATCTTTTTTAATTTATTTTTCTTTATGTAATCATTAACATCTTTATCGCTTATTTTTATATTCCCTTCAGAAACAATAAGATTTTTCAATTTTTCAAGCATTATTTTTTTTCTAACATCATCTTCAATCTTTCTCAATTCTTCATCCGGTATTCTGCTTATAATACTCTCATATTTCTTTTCATCAAATTTTCCATTTTTATCCTTGAAAACAGGGTCGGACTTTACTGCTTCAACTATCTCATTATCAAAAACCCTTATTCTTCTTTTTCTTGCCTCTCGCAATAAAATCTTCTCTCTTATCAATTCTTCAAGAACCCCTTTTTCAATATTAAGTTTATCTCTTATTTCAGAATACTTATCTCCAAAAATCTGTCTGTATCTATCTTCAACATCTGAAAGACGGGCATAAAATTCCCTGTAAGTGATTGGTTCTCCATTAACAATAGCAACACAACTCTGTCTTTTTTGAGTTCCAGAAATATTAATTCCCCATATTAAAAAACCAGGAATTATCATAAGAGCCACCAGCCATAAAATAATTCTCATATTTCTTTTTTTTCTGAAAAATCTTGTAATCATTTCATCCTCTCCTTCCTATCAAAATTACAAACTCACCTTTATTTTCTTTATTCAAAAAGTAATCACAAACATTTTCAACTTTTCCATATTTAATTTCTTCAAACTTTTTTGTTATCTCTCTGCAAATAGTCATCTCTCTACCTGAAAAGGTTTCCTTTATAATCTGGAGTGTCTCTTTTATCCTGTAAACTGACTCAAAAAAAATCAATGTTTCTTCCCTCTCTTTTAAACTTTCCATAAACTTCTTCTTTCTATTTTTCCCCTTTGGTAAAAATCCATAAAAACTAAATTTATCTGAAGGAAGTCCTGAAATAGAAATAGCAGAAGTAAGTGATGAAGGACCAGGAATAGGAATAACTTTTATACCGTTTTTATGGGCACTACTCACAAGTAAAAAAGCAGGGTCTGATATTCCTGGAGTTCCTCTATCACAAACTAACGCTATTTCTTTTCCATCCTTTAACATTTCAATGACCTTATTAACTCTTTTTAATTCATTATCCTTATAGTATGAAAGAAGACGATTTTTTATACCATAATAATTTAATAATTTCAATGTTTCTCTTGTATCTTCACAAAGAATTAAGTCAACCTTTTTTAAAATTTCAATTGCCCTGAAAGTTATATCTCCCAGATTGCCAATTGGAGTTGAAACTACATATAACATTAAATTTCTCCTCCTTTTTGTCTAAAAATTTTACAATTTATTTTTAAAGGTGTAAAATTATAATCTATGTTTTTTGCCTTTTAAAACTTCTCAAAAGGAGATAAAAATGGAATATGATAAAATTTTACCCGAGATTATAAAAAAGAACGATAAAAAAATTCTTCTACTTGTTATAGATGGCGTTGGAGGACTTCCTGACCCTGAAACAGGAAAAACAGAACTTGAAACAGCAAATATCCCGAATATTGACGATTTCGCAAAAAGAGGTTCCTGCGGTCTTTCAATACCTGTTCTTCCTGGAATAACGCCTGGAAGTGGTCCCGGACATATTGCACTTTTTGGTTATGACCCGATTGAAGTTCAAATAGGAAGAGGTGTCCTTGAATGTCTGGGAATAGGTCTCCATCTTGACAAAGATGATATAGCAATAAGAGGGAATTTTGCAACTATTGATGAAAATAACACTGTAATTGACAGAAGAGCAGGAAGAATCCCAACTGAAGAAAACAAAAAACTTGTTGAGTTAATATCTGAAAATATAAAGGAAATAAAGGGAGTTAAAATCTCAATAAGCACTGTAAAAGAACATAGATGCGCAATTATCCTGAAAGGGAATAAATTATCTCCTGAAGTAAGCGAAAATGACCCTCAAAAGGAAGGATTGCCATTGAAAGAAATAATCCCTCTTGATGAGAAAGCAAAATTTACAGCAGAGATTCTTAACGAATTTGAGAAAAAGGTAAAGGAAATATTGAAAAATACCGATTCTAAAGCAAAAGTTATTCTCCTGAGAGGTATTTCAAAACTCCCTGATATTCCGACATTTGAAGAAAAATACAAATTGAAAAGTGCCTGTATTGCAACTTACCCAATGTATAAAGGTGTCTCAAAAGTTGTAGGGATGGATATAATTGAAGCAGGAGAAACGGTTGAAGAAGAATTTGAAACATTGAATAAAATTTATAATGACTATGATTTCTTCTTCCTTCATATTAAAAAAACAGATAGTTTAGGAGAAGATGGTAATTTCAGAGGAAAGGTTAAAATACTTGAAGATGTTGACAGTAAAATATGGCAGATTAAAAAACTTAAATTTGAAAGTATTGCTATTACAGGAGACCACTCAACACCTGCAGTTTTAAAAGGACATTCCTGGCATCCTGTTCCACTTGTAATTGTCTCTCCAAATATGATACCTGATGATGTCAAAAAATTCACAGAAAGGGAATGTGCTAAAGGAATTCTTGGGACAATTTATGCAAAGCAGATTATGTATTTACTCCTTGCAGGTTCTTTGAAACTTGGAAAATTCGGAGCATAAAGTGTTTAAAGGTGGAATTAAACTTACTGATTTTAAGGATATAAGTAAAGAACAATCAATTGAAGATTTTAAAGAGCCAGAAAAAGTAATTATTCCTCTATCCCAGCATACAGGTGCCCCTGCAAAATCAGTTGTGAAAAAGGGCGATAGGGTATTGAAAGGTCAGATTATAGGAGAAAGTGCTGGCTTTATAAGTTCTTATATCCATTCATCAATAGCAGGAAAAGTAATTGGAATTGATGATGTTTTAACTCCAACTTTCAAAATTTCCCCAGCAATAATTATAGAAAATGATGGAAGTGGAGAAGAAATTGAAAAGAATAAAAGGGACTGGTTAAATCTAAAAAAAGAAGAAATAATTGAAATTGTTCAAAAAAGTGGAATTGTTGGAATGGGAGGAGCAACTTTCCCTTCCCATGTGAAACTTATAACTCCTGAAGGAAAGAAATGTGAAACAGTTATACTAAATGGATGTGAATGTGAACCATTTTTAACTGCTGATTACAGGGTATTAAAAGAAGAAACAGAAGAAGTAATTGAAGGGTTACAAATTATATGTAAAACTCTTGGTGTTAAAAGTGCTTACATAGGGATTGAGAAAAATAAAATTGACATAGCAGGTAAAATCAGAGAAAAGATAAAAAATATAAAAATTGATTGTGAAATTGAACTGAAAGTTCTACCTGAAAAATATCCACAGGGAAGTGAAAAACATCTGATAAAATCAATCACAGGGAAAGAAGTTCCCTCTGGAGGTTTACCGATTGATGTAGGTGTTGTTGTATTTAATGTTCAGACCGCTCTTGCAATTAAAAAATGTGTCTGCGATGGACAACCTTTAATTGAAAGAGTTTTAACTGTCACAGGAGTTGTAGAAAATCCAAAAAATTTGAGAGTTAAAATAGGAACGGGTATAACTGAAATTCTTGATTATTGTGGAGGAGAACTTAAAGAAGG
>CAZRDZ010000057.1:0-7118 GCA_964599135.1 uncultured bacterium | reverse complement strand
ACAAATCGTGATGGAGTTCAAACAGCACATCTTGGACTTGCCAAACTTGAAAAAACAATGATAAATTATTACCTTAACCAGATGGGAATTTTTCAGAGTGAATTTGGTTTTCCAATAACTTCTCATGAAATAAATTATCTTAATGCAAACCTTAAACTTGCAAAGAAGAAAGTTATTTATCCAATTCGCCTTTCTGGATGGATAAGAGCAATTCCATCAGATGTTGAAAATGCCTTTAAAAATGTTCCAAAATTGAAGCATATGAATCTTTCAATATCAACTTCCAAACAGATGATTATTGGAAAATTTCAGGGGAAGATGAATTTCAAAGATGTTGTAAATGTTATGGTGGAGGCGGTGAAACTTGCAAGAACGAAAGGGGCAAAATCCATAGGTGTTAATGCAGAAGATGCTTCAAGAACTAATTTGAAAAAATTGATAGAGTTTTCTGCTGCAGCAAAAGAAGCAGGTGCTGATAGAGTTAGATATTGTGATACTCTTGGTTATGATTCCCCCTTTTCAATATATGAGAAGATATATAAAATTGCAAAGGAAGTAAAAATTCCAGTTGAACTACATTGCCATAATGACCTTGGTATGGCAGTTGCCTGTTCAATTGCAGGAGCAAAAGCAGCCATTGATGCAGGAGTGGATGCTTATATAAATACAACAATTAATGGAATGGGAGAAAGAACAGGAAATGCTGACCTTGTTTCTGTAATTCTTGGTGTAAAATATGCAGCAGGACTTGAGGGAAAATATATTCTTGATGAAAGAATAAATCTTAAAATGGCATGGAAAATTTCTCATTATGCTTCGTATGCTTTTGGTGTGCCAATTCCAATAAATCAGGTTGGTGTGGGTAAGAATGCTTTTGCTCATTCTTCAGGTATCCATGTTGATGGAGCACTTAAAGATAGAAGAAATTATGAACTTTATGATTTTGAAGAACTTGGTAGAGGTGAACCTGAAATTGTTGAAACAGGAAGAATGATTATACTTGGTGAATACAGCGGAATTAAAGGTTTAAGAAATGTTTATGGAAAGATGGAAATAAAATTCAAGGATGATAAAGAAGCAAGAAAAATTCTTGAACTGGCAAGATATGCAAATGTCCACAAACAAAAACCTTTAACAGAAGATGAACTTAAATTTATTGCCAGATATCCTGAAGAAGTAAAGCAAATTCTAACAATGAGTCCATAATCTTTTTGTAGGATTTTAAAGTGGGAAAAACAATTGCTGAAAAGATAATTTCTTCTCATTCAGGAAAAGATGTAAAGAGTGGAGATATAGTAATTGCAAAACCTGACTTTTTAATGGCACAGGATGGAACTGCTCCACTTGTTATAAGTGCATTTGAAAAATTTTCTGATAAAAAAATCGCTTTTCCTGAAAAAGCAACTTTTGTAATTGACCATAACAGTCCAAGTCCAAATCAGGGTGTTTCTTCACTCCATAAACTTATGAGGGATTTTGTCAAAAAATACAAAATAGGTCTTTTTGAAGTTGGGGAAGGTGTCTGTCATATTTTGCTGCCTGAAAGAGGACTTGTTAAATGTGGAGACCTTGTTTTTGGAGCCGATAGCCACACTCCAACATATGGTGCTTTAAACGCTATGAGTATTGGAATTGGCTCAACTGACCTTGCTATTGCTCTTTATACAGGCCATCTCTGGTTAAAAGTTCCTGAAACAATAAAAATTGTTTTTGATGGGAAATTACCCTATGGTGTTTTTGCAAAAGATATTGCTCTTTATATGGTAAAGAAACTTACTGCAAGAGGTGCTGTTTATAAGTCAGTTGAAATAAAAGGAAAAGCAATTGATAATTTATCCATTGATGGAAGATTTACAATATGTAATCTCACAACAGAAATAGGGGCTAAATGTGGAATTATGGAATTTGACGAAAAAACTGAAAAGTATCTGAAAGAAAGAGGACATAAGGATTTAGAGCCAGTTTTCCCTGATGAAGATGCAGAATACGAGAAAATATATAATTTTGATGTTTCAAATCTTTCTCCTCAAGTTGCAAAACCTCATACAGTTGATAATGTTTCAGACATAAATGAAGTTGAAGGAATTGAGATACACCAGGGATTTATAGGAACCTGCACAAATGGAAGAGTTGAGGACTTTGAAATTGCTTCAAGAATTCTTGATGGAAAAAAAGTTAAAAAAGGCGTCAGGTTAATATGTACACCTGGTTCAAGAAAAATTTATATTGAATGTTTGAAAAAGGGGTATATTGAAAAACTTGTAGAAGCAGGAGGGGTTATAACAAACCCGGGATGTGGTCCCTGTGTGGGAACTCATCAGGGAATTCCTTCTGATGGAGAAAATGTTATTTCTACAGCAAACAGGAATTTTAAGGGAAGAATGGGAAATCAAAACGCTTTTATTTATCTTGCTTCGCCTGCAACTGTTGCAGCGAGTGTAATTGAAGGGAAAATAACTGACCCGAGAAAGTATCTATGAAAAAAATTACAGAGTTAACTTTATGTGAACTAAAAAAACTTTATGAAAAAAAGGAAGTAAAACCATCAGAAGTTGTTTCTTCTCTTTTAGAAAAAATTAATTCAGAAGATAAAAAACTACATTCCTACCTTTTTGTTAATGAAAAAGCAATTGAAGAAGCAAAAATAGTTGATGAAAAAATAGCAAAAGGGGAAAAATTAAAAGAACTTGAAGGAGTTCCTGTTGCAATAAAAGATAATATCTGCACGAAAAACATTCCAACAACCTGTGCTTCAAAAATACTTGAGAATTTCGTTCCTCCTTATGATGCAACTGTTATAAAAAAACTGAAAGAGGAAGGAGCAATAATAATCGGGAAGACGAATATGGATGAGTTTGCTTTTGGTTCCTCAACTGAAAATTCTGCTTTTGGTCCTACAAAAAATCCTCTTGACAAAACAAGAGTTCCAGGAGGTTCTTCAGGTGGTTCTGCTTCTGCAACAGGTGCCAATTTATGTTTTGCTTCTCTTGGTTCAGATACAGGTGGGTCTATAAGGCAGCCAGCATCTTTCTGTGGAGTTGTTGGAATGAAACCAACCTATGGTAGAGTTTCAAGATATGGACTTATTGCTTTTGCTTCTTCCCTTGACCAGATAGGACCAATTACAAAAGATGTATCTGATTGTGCTTTACTTCTTAAGATAATTTCAGGAAAGGATGTTATGGATTCTACTTCAATTGATACTCCTGTTGCTGATTATCCCTCCTTTCTTAAAGATGATGTTGAAGATATTAAAGTTGGAATCCCTGAAGAGTATTTTGTTAAAGGGATAGATAATGAAATAAAAGAAAAAATTGAAAATTTATTTAAAGAACTTGAAGGGATGGGAGTTAAACTGGAAAAAATATCTTTACCACACACTGAATATGGAATTGCTGTTTATTATATAATTGCAACTGCTGAAGCCAGTTCAAATCTTGCAAGGTTTGACGGTGTGAAATATGGTTATAGAAGCACCAATTATACTGATTTGGTAGATATGTATAAAAGAACAAGAGGCGAAGGTTTTGGAGAGGAAGTAAAAAGGAGGATTATACTTGGAACATATGTTTTATCTGCTGGTTATTATGATGCCTATTATTTAAAAGGGCAGAAAGTCCGCACTCTAATAAAAAAGGACTTTGAGAACGCATTTGAAAAAGTTGATTTGATTTTAACTCCGACAACTCCAGAACTACCATTTAAATTAGGAGAGAAAAAAGATGACCCTCTTAAAATGTATCTTTCTGATATTTTCACTGTGAATGTTAATCTGTCAGGTCTTCCAGGAATGAGTATCCCTGCTGGTTTTTCTTCAAATGGTTTACCTATAGGATTACAGATAATAGGACCTTATTTTAAAGAGGAAAAAATAATTCAATTCTCTTATACAATTGAAAAAATTTTAAAAGGAAAAAAGAATGGATAAGTTTTTTACCAGTCGTTCCTTTTGCTCTGGTCTTTTACTTTCAGTTTCTGTTGCTTATTTTGACCATTATTCAGTTGATGTCGCAGGGGCTTCTTATATGGCTATTAACCATATACCAGCAGGAGCAATTTTTTTATTCTTTATTCCTGTTTTCTTTATAAATACTTTTTTAAAGAAGATAAAACCATCTATTGCTTTTTCACCTGGAGAATTTTTACTTATAGGAAACAGCAGAAATATAATTTTCTGGATATAAAATGGGAAAGAAAAAAATATCATATTTTCTAAATGAAAGAAAACTTAAGAAGATTTTTCAAAATTTTAAAAGAAAAAAACTTCTCGTTATTGGAGATGTTATTCTTGATAAATTTATCTGGGGAGATGTTTCAAGGATTTCCCCTGAAGCACCAGTTCCAGTTGTGGAAGTAGAAAAAGAAAATTTTGCCTCTGGAGGAGCAGGAAATGTTGCTTCCAATATAAAATCTCTTGGTGGTGCTGTTTTTCTTATAGGTAGAATTGGTAATGACTTAAATGGTGAAGTTTTAAAAGATTTAAATAGAAAAGCAGGGATAAAAACATTTTTTATTGAAAGAAATGTTCCAACAATAACAAAAACAAGAGTTATAGGAAGAAGTCAACAGATAGTAAGAATAGATAGAGAGGATAGAAGAAAATTAACACCAGAGGAGATGAAGAAAATAAAGAAGAAAATAGATAAAATAATAGATGAAGTTGACGGGATAATTGTATCTGATTATGGCAAGGGTATTATTACAATGGAATTAATTTCTTATTTGATTAAACTGAAAAAGGAGAAAGGGATTATTTTATGTGTTGACCCAAAAGTAGAACATTTTATGTATTATAAAAATGTTACCTGTATAACTCCAAATAAAAAAGAAGCAGCAGAAGGGATGAAAGAGAATATTCCTTCAAGTGAGAAAGAATTGTTAAAACTCGGCAGAAAAATAAAAAGAAATCTTAATTGTGAAAATCTCATAATAACGCTTGGGAAAGATGGTATTATATTATTCAATAAAGAGAATAGAATTTTTCATATTCCTTCTGTTGCAAAAGATGTTTACGATGTCACAGGAGCAGGGGATACTGTTGTTGCGTCTTTCACTCTTTCTTATTCAGAAACCAAAGACGAGATTATTTCTTCAATAATAGCAAATTTTGCTGCTGGCATTGTAGTTGGTAAACTTGGAACAGCAACTGTTAATTCAGAAGAACTTGAAGAATTTTTTGAAAAAAATTTAAATTCAGAATATATTGAAATTATAAAATGAGTAAAAGAATAGTTTGTATAATTCCTGCAAGATATGGTTCGGAGAGATTACCAGGTAAAGTTCTTTACAAAATTGATGGGAAGACAATACTTCAAAGGGTTTATGAAAGAGCAAAAGCAATTGGTTTTGAAAAAATTTATATTGCTACTGATAGCGAAAAAATTGGCAAAGAGTGTTATAAATTCGATTGGAAAGTTATTTTTACTTCTGAAAATTGTAGAACAGGGAGTGATAGAGTTGCTGAAGCAGTAAAGAAGATAAAGGATAAAATTGATATAGTTGTTAATATTCAAGCAGATGAACCGTTTATTCCTTCTGAAGCAGTTAGAAAACCGCTTGAAATAATGTTAAAAGATTCTTCAGTTCTTATATCAACTTCTGCCACAAAAATAAGAAAAAAAGAAGAATTGTATGATACTAATGTTGTAAAAGTAGTCATAGACAAAGATGGGAACGCTTTGTATTTTTCCCGCTCTTTAATACCATACCCAAGAGTTTATTTCAATGAGGATAGATTATCTCATCTGAAAAAAATTGTTTTTTACAAACATATAGGGGTATACATTTTCAGAAAGGGATTTTTAGAGAAATTTTCAAAAATGGAAACAAGTTTTCTTGAGAGTATTGAGAAACTTGAGCAGTTGAGAATTATTGAAAATGGTTATAAAATAAAGACAGTTATAGTGAAAAAGGACTCTCCCTGTGTTGATACAATTGAAGATATTGAGAGATTGAAAAAATATGAAAAAAAATAAAAAACTTATTTTTATAACAGGTGGAGTTGTTTCCTCTCTTGGTAAAGGAATTGCTTCTGCCTCAATCGGTGCTTTACTTGAATCTCATGGTTATAAGGTAACATTTTTGAAGTTTGACCCTTACATTAATGTTGACCCCGGAACTATGAGCCCTTTTCAACATGGAGAAGTTTATGTTACAGAAGATGGAGCAGAGACAGACCTTGACCTTGGACATTATGAAAGATTTACAAACGCAAGAATGACAAAAAGGAATAATGCAACAAGTGGTCAGATTTATTACACCGTTATTTCAAAAGAGAGAAAAGGTGAATATCTCGGAAAAACAGTTCAGGTTGTTCCTCATATTACAAATGAAATCAAAAAGAGAGTTCTTGACCTTGTTGGAGGAGTTGATGTTGTTATTACAGAAGTAGGTGGGACTGTTGGAGATATAGAAAGTTTACCTTTTCTTGAAGCAATAAGGCAGATTTATGTGACATTTCCTGAAAAAGATACATTACATATTCATCTTACCCTTATTCCATATATAAAAGCCGCTGAAGAATTAAAGACAAAACCAACCCAGCACAGTGTTGGTAGATTGAGAGAAATAGGTATTCAACCAAAAATTCTTTTATGCAGAACAGAAAAACCATTGAACGAAAAAATAAAGGAAAAAATTGCCCTTTTCTGTAATGTTAAGAAAGAAGCAGTTATTGAAGCAATTGATACAGACCTTATTTATGAAATACCACTTATATTTGCCAGACAGAAACTTGATAAGATAATTTTGAGATATCTTGGTTTAAAGTCCGGGAAAAAAGACCTTGAAAAGTGGAGAAAAATAGTTAAAACTTTAAGGAATACAGATAAAGAAGTGGTAATAGGAGTTATCGGGAAATATATAAAATTACAGGACTCTTACAAATCAATTTATGAAGCACTTATTCATGGAGGAATTGGTAACAGTACAAATGTAAGGTTCAAAAAAATTGATTCTGAGGATATAGAAAAATATGGAGCAGAGAAATATCTTGCTGGGGTTGATGGGGTTATAATGCCTGGGGGTTTTGGAATAAGAGGAGTTGAAGGAATGATAAAAGCAATTAAATACATAAGAGAAAACAAAATTCCATTTCTTGGTATATGTCTTGGTATGCA
>CAZRDZ010000056.1:0-7188 GCA_964599135.1 uncultured bacterium | reverse complement strand
AACCCGCGACCCCAACCTTGGCAAGGTTATGCTCTACCGCTGAGCTACTCCCGCATATCTGGTAAATATTATAACAGACAATTTTTTTCTTATCAACAAATATGCTAAAATTTAAGAGAGGTGAAAAATGAAAATAAAAGGAACAACAAAAATAACAGGTGTTTTTGGATATCCTGTTTCTCATTCTCTTTCTCCTGTTTTTCAAAATGCTGCTTTTGATTCTCTTTCTCTTGATTTTGTCTATATACCTTTTGAAGTAAAGCCAGTATTTATTAAAGAAGCAATTGAAGCAATTAGATTTTTAAATTTTAGAGGAATAAATTTAACTATACCTCATAAAAAAGATGGATATTATTTAGTTGATGAACTTGATGAAGAAGCAAAACATCTAAAAGTTGTAAACACAATTAAAAATGAAGATGGAAAATTAATCGGGTATATAACTGATGGGAGTGGATTTGTAAGGTCAATAAAAGAAGATGGCAAAGTTGAACTGAAAAATAAAAATGTTTATTTACTTGGAGCAGGTGGGGCTGGATGGGCAATATCTGGTGCAATTGTGAAAGAAAAAATAAGAAAACTTTTAATTACAAATAGGACTATGGAAAAAGCAATAGCAATAAAAAACCATTTAAAAGAGAATTTTAATTTTACCAGTGTTGAATTGATTGATTTTGAAAATAGAAATGGAATAAACTTTCAGGATATTGATATAATAATAAACACAACTTCTGTAGGAATGGAAGAAGGAGATATTGTTCTGATAAAAGAAGAAAAAATTAAAAAAAATATTTTTATTTACGATATAATTTACAACAGGAAAACAGAACTAATAAAAACCGCAGAAAAATTAAACCTTCCTCATCTTGATGGTTTATCAATGCTTGTTTATCAGGGAGCAATATCATTTGAAATATGGACAGGTAAAAAAGCACCAATAGATATTATGAAAAATTCATTATACAATTTTCTAAAAGAAAAAAAGGAGTAGATATGAGATTTTTAACTGCAGGGGAATCTCATGGAAAATGTCTGGTGGGAATAATTGAAGGAATGGTTGCAAATCTTGATATAAAAATATCTGAAATAAATAAAGAACTGGAAAGAAGACAAAAGGGATATGGTAGAGGAAAGAGAATGGAAATTGAGAAAGATAGAGTTGAAATTATTTCAGGAATAAGAAATGGAAAAACTACAGGTGGACCTATTGGAATAATAATAGAAAATAAAGATTGGGAAAACTGGAAAGATGTTATGGATATTGAAAAAGGAAAAGGTAAGGAAAGATTTGTCCCCAGACCAGGACATGCAGATTTACCTGGATTTATAAAATACAGATATTCAGACATAAGAAATGTAATTGAGAGAGCAAGCGCAAGAGAAACAGCAATGAGAGTAGCGATTGGAGGAATATGTAAACAGTTTTTGAAAAAGTTTGATATACAGATTTACAGCAGAACAATACAAATAGGGAAAGTAAAAGATGAAACTACCTGGGATGATGTTAAAGATAAATATAATTTAATTGAAAATTCAGAAGTAAGGAACTATATAAAAGAAAAAGAAATGATTGAAGAAATTGAAAAAGTAAAAAAAATCGGGGAAACTGTTGGTGGGGTTTTTGAAATTATAGTTGAGGGAGTTTGCCCGGGTCTTGGAAGTTATGTTCACTGGGATAGACGGCTTGATGCTAAAATCAGTTTTCACCTGATGAGCATTCCTGCTGTTAAAGGTATAAACATAGGTGCTGGATTTGATGGAATTGATAGATATGGTTCTCTGTTTCATGATGAAATTTATTATGATGGGAAAAATAAAATATATAGAAAAACAAACAACGCAGGGGGGATAGAAGGTGGAATAACAAATGGAGAAAATATTATTATAAGATGTGCACTTAAACCAATTCCTACACTTAAAAAACCATTAAGTTCCATCAATGTAAAAACCCTAAAAGAAAATAAATCATTTTATGAGAGAAGTGATACCTGTGTTGTTCCTCCTGCAGCAGTAGTTGGAGAAAATATTATCGCTTTTCTAATTGCAGATGAATTTATGAAAAAGTTTTCAGGAGATACAATTGAAGAAGTTGAAATAAATTATAATTCCTACCTTAAATCAATAGAAAAATACTGGTCAAAGTGATAAAAAATGAAAAAAAATATTATTCTTGTCGGATTTATGGGGACAGGTAAAACAGTTGTTGGGAAAATTGTTGCTGAAAAATTAAAAATGGAATTCATTGATACGGATAAAATAATTGAAGAAAAAGAAAAAGATAGAATTCCAAGAATTTTTCAGGTTAAAGGTGAGGAATATTTCAGGGAAGTTGAAGAAAAAGTTGTAGAAGAAGTTTCAAAAAAAGAAAACTGTGTAATTTCAGCAGGCGGTGGAGCAATAATTAGAGAAAAAAATTTCAATAATCTCAAAAGAAACGGAATTATTATATGTCTTGAAGCAGAACCATCAATTATTCTTTTGAGAACATCAAAAACAGAGGATAGGCCTCTCCTTTTGAAAAATAAAGATGTAATTTCAACAATACGGCATTTAATAAAATTAAGAAAGCCATATTATGACAAAGCCGACTACAAAATAGATACTACCCCTCTATCTCCAGAACAAGTCAGCGAAAAGATAATTGAAATATGGAGAAAGGAAAATGAAAAAAATTGAAATAGAAATAAAAGAAAAGAAAAAATCAAATGTCTTTATTGATATTAATTTTGAAAAAATTCCTGAAAAAATAAAAGAAGGAGGCAATAAATTTTTAATAATAAGTGATGAAAATGTATTCGGTCTTTATGGGAAAAAACTGGAAAAAATATTTTCAAAAAAAGGAATTGTTCATAACTTTATCTTAAAACCAGGGGAGAAAGAAAAAAAATTAAAAAATGTTGAAAAAATACTAATTTTTTGTGCAGAAAAAAATTTTTCCAGAGATGATACAATTGTCTCTCTTGGTGGAGGTGTGGTGAGTGATATTTCTGGTTTTGTATCTTCAATTTATATGAGAGGAGTAAGATTTATCACAATACCAACAACTTTACTATCTCAGGTTGATGCTTCAATAGGAGGTAAAACAGGTGTGAATTTCTACAACAAAAAAAACCTTATTGGAAGTTTCTATCAGCCAGAATGTATTTTTATAAATCTGGAAACTTTAAAAACATTGCCTGAAAGAGAAATGAAACAGGGAATAGCAGAAATAATTAAATATGGTGTTATAAAAAGTAAAAAAATTTTTGAATTAATTGAAAAAGAATCCCAAAATATAAAAAGATTTTTGCCAGAGATTGTTGAGGAATGTGTTAAAATAAAAGCAGAAATTGTTGAGAAAGACGAGAAAGAAAAAAGTGGATTAAGAGAAATTTTAAATTTTGGACATACAATTGGACATGCTATTGAAGTTATTGGTGAATATAAACTAACTCATGGAGAAGCAGTCGCAAATGGAATGATTTATGAATGTTTTATCGCTTATAAAATTGGATTATGTAAAAGAGAAACATACGAAAAGATAAAAAAAGTCATAAGAAGTTTCAAATTTTCTCAAATTAAAGGTAAAAAAAATATTGAAAGAATAATTCTGAATTTAATGTATGATAAAAAAGTAAGGAAAGGAAAAGTAATGTTTGTTCTTCCTGAAAAAATAGGTAAGGTAAAAAGAGGAGTTATTGTTGAAGAAGATATAATAAGAAAAATATTGAAGGAGATGGATGAAAATGGATGAGATTGAAAAAAGTAGAGAAGAAATAGATGAGATAGATAATAAATTACTTGAACTACTTGACCTTCGGGGAGAAAAAGTTAAGAAAATAACTGAGGTTAAAAACAAAAATAAAAAGCCAATTTTTGACCCTTCAAGAGAAAAAAAGATTATTGATAAACTTGCAGGGAAAAAACTGAAATATCTGAAAAGAGAAGATATTGAACTAATAATGAGCACAATATTTAAAATTTACAGAGGACTTTTTAAACCATTGGATATCGCTTTTCTGGGACCTGAAGGGACATTTACACATCAGGCAGCCCTTAAAAAATTTGGAAACAAATGTAACTTTATTTCAAAAAAGGCAATTGAAGATGTTTTTAAAGAAGTTGAAAAAGGAAGGGCTGACTATGGAGTGGTTCCAATTGAAAATTCAATGGAGGGAGTGGTTAGTCATACTGTGGATATGTTTGTTGAAAGTAATGTAAAAATAACATCTGAAATTCTTCTTGAAATTCATCACTATCTTTTATCAAAAGAAAAATCAGTAAAAAAAATAAAAAAGATATTTTCCCATCCCCAGGCATTTGCTCAATGCAGAAGGTGGATTTTAACCAATCTTGGAGATGTTGAGATGATAGAAGTAGAAAGCACAACAAGTGCTGTAAAAAAAACAAAAAAAATAAAAAATTCAGGAGCAATTGCTTCTGAAATCGCTTCCTGTATTTACAAACTGCCAATTCTTGCCGAAAGAATTGAAGATTTTACTGAAAATATAACAAGATTTCTTGTGATAGGAAAAGAATATTCAAAAATGACAGGAAAAGACAAAACATCCATAATATTCTCAATTAAAGATAAAGTTGGCGCTCTTTATAATTCTCTTTATCCTTTTAAAGAGAAAGGTATAAACTTAACACGACTTGAATCAAGACCCAGTAAGAAAAAAGCATGGGATTATATTTTCTTTGTTGATTTCATAGGGCATAAAGACGAAAAAGAAGTAAAGGAGGCACTTATGGAACTTGAAAAAAACTGTGTCTTTTTAAAAATTCTTGGTTCTTATCCAATGGAAGGAGGTAAAAATGATGAGTGAAAATAGGAGGTATATATGGCGGACCTTATAATTATGAGTTCAGAAGCCACACAAGAAGAGGTAGATAAAGTTATTGAGAAAATCAAAGGGATGGGTTTTGGGGTCCATATAAGCAAAGGAACTGAAAAAACAATTATTGGAATTATTGGAGATACAAGAGGTATTTCAGACGAAGTTTTCAAAATTATGCCAGGAGTTGCTGATGTTATAAGCATATTAAGGGATTATAAACTTGCAAGTAGAGAATTCCATCCTGAAGATACAATAATTGAAGTTGATGGGATTAAAATAGGTGAAGGAACAATTACAATTATTGCAGGACCATGTTCTATTGAAAGTAAACAGCAACTTTTAAACACAGCAAAGTTTATAAAAGAAAAAGGAGCACATATTTTAAGAGGAGGTGCATATAAACCAAGAACATCTCCTTACTCATTTCTTGGTCTGGGGAAAAAGGGACTTGAAATACTTAAAGAAGTGAAAGAAGAGGTCAAAATACCAGTAATAACTGAAGTGTTATCCACAGGGGAACTTGACGAAGTAGCAGAAGTAGCAGACATTTTACAAATTGGAGCAAGAAATATGTATAATTACCGTCTTCTTCAAAAAGTAGGAGAAATGGATAAACCAGTTCTTTTAAAAAGAGGATTTTCAGCAAAAATAAAAGAGTTTCTAAATTGTGCTGAATACATTCTAAAAGAAGGGAACAAAAAGGTTATTTTATGTGAAAGAGGAATAAGAACTTTTGATTCTGACTTTACAAGAAATACTCTTGACCTTTCTGCTATACCTGTCCTGAAAAAAGAGACACATCTACCAGTAATAGTTGACCCAAGCCATGGAACCGGAAGAAAGGATATGACAATTCCAATGAGTAAAGCAGCAATTGCAGCAGGAGCAGATGGAATTATGATTGAAGTCCATCCAAAACCAGAAGAAGCACTTTCTGACGGATTTCAGTCATTAAATTTCAATTTATTTGATACCTTTATTGAAGAAATATTACCGATAATAAAAGTGACAGGGAAAAACATTTGAATGGAAGTAAAGTTAAAAAAAGTTGAAAAAATAAAAGGGGAAATAGAGGTTCCAGGGGATAAATCAATCTCCCATAGAAGTTTAATTTTTGGTGCTATTTCTGAAGGAAAAACAGAAATAAAAAACTTACTGAAAAGTGCTGATTGTCTCTCTACATTGAATTGCTTGAGAAATTGTGGAATTGAAATAGAAGTAAATAACACAACAATCATATATGGAAATAAATTTAAAGAACCAGAAGATATACTTGATTGCGGAAATTCAGGAACAACAATGAGATTGCTTTCTGGAGTTCTTGCTTCAAAACCATTTCTTTCAATTCTCACAGGGGACAGTTCCTTAAGAAAAAGACCTATGAGAAGAATAATTGAACCACTGAGTAAAATGGGAGCATTTATAACTGGAAGAGAAGAAAACTTATTTGCTCCACTTGTAATAAAAGGGAGAAAATTGAAAGGGATTAATTATAAACTCCCTGTCGCTTCAGCCCAGGTTAAAAGTTGTATAATTCTTGCTTCACTTTTTTCAGACGGGGAAACAGTTATTGAAGAACTATACCAAACAAGGGACCATACAGAAAGAATGCTGAAATACTTTGGAGGAAAAATTGAAAAAAAAGAAACAAAAATTTTTATTCCAGGAACCCAGAAACTTTATGGAAAACAGGTCTTTATTCCTGGAGATTTTTCTTCTGCATCTTATTTTATTACCATAGGGCTACTTGTTCCTGATTCAGAAATAATAATAAAAAATCTTGGTTTAAATCCAACCAGAATACACTTTTTAAAAATAATTGAAAGAATGGGTGGAAAAGTTGAAATTATTGAAAAAGAAAAAATATGTGAGGAAGAAGTTGGAACAATAAGGGTTAGATATACAGAGAAACTTAAAGGAACAGAAATAAAAAAAGAAGAAGTCCCTCTTATAATTGATGAAATCCCTCTTATAGGAGTTATTGCCTCTGTCAGTGAAGGAAAAACAGTTGTTTCAGGAGCAAAAGAATTGAGATATAAAGAGTCAGATAGAATAAAAGCACTCGTGAGTGAACTAAAAAAATTGGGAAGCAAAATTTATGAGAAAGAAGATGGATTTGAGATTTATGGAGTTGATAAATTAAAAGGAAATAGAGTTAACTCCTGGAATGACCACAGAATTGCTATGTGTTTAACAGTAGCAGGACTTATTGCTGAAGGAGAGACAATTGTAGAGGATGCTGATTGTATTAACATTTCTTTCCCTCAATTTTATGATATTCTTTCTTCACTCAAAATCCCTCTTCAGAAAAAAACAACATCTTCTGCGTAATAATATAACCTTCCTTCCTTAATCAGAAATATATAAC
>CAZRDZ010000055.1:0-7226 GCA_964599135.1 uncultured bacterium | reverse complement strand
GGAATAAAGATAAAATCAATTTTTTATTACAACATTTTTGGAAAAAAAATAAAAGAAAAAACAATTCTTATTATAGGAAATAAAACATTTATTATACCAATTTCTGCTGAAAAATGGATAAATTTACCAGAAGAGAAAAAACTTAAATATATCAAAGTTTTTCAGAAAAAATAATAGCCCCAACGGGATTCGAACCCGTGCCTGATGGCTGAGAACCACCTATCCTGACCACTAGACGATGGGGCCTTTGTTTTTGTGTTAAAATAATACTTAAAGAGGGAAAATATGTCAAGATATTACAGAATAAAGGGATGTATACATATACACTTCCCAATGAATTTAATGGAAAAAGGAGTTGAAATTATTTCAAAAAGTGCAGAAAAAGCAGAAGTTGATTTTGCTATTCTTACAAGTCATATTCCCGAAAAAAACGCTTCCAGATATGAAAAAATTCTTAAATTTAATAATTATTATGGAAAGACATTAATCATTTCAGGACAGGAAACAAATGATTTACATAAAAAAAATCATCTCATAATCGCAGGGGAAAAAAAGTGGCACAGAAAAAGGAGGAAAATTGAAGATATAGTTGAAAAGATAGATAAAGATTCTCTTAAAATAGTTGCCCATCCATTTGGCTCTCACAGGTTATTTTTTAAAAGAAAGAATTATAAATGGACACAATGGAAAGTTGAATTTGATTGTATTGAGGTGTGGTCTCTTCTTTTTGATTGGGCATCTTTAACCAGTCCTTTCAACTTACCTTATAGATATTTTACTTTCCCTGATAATTTAAGAGGACCTGATGAGAAAACAATTTCAAAATGGGATGAGATTTCAAAAAAGAGGAAAATCACAGGAATTGCAGGACTTGATATTCATAAAATTCCTTTTTTTCTTGAAATCTTTGATATCAAAAAAAATTTTCTTTATGAGACAACTTTTAAAATCTTAAGAAATCACCTTTTTCTTGAAGAAAATTTATCAGGGAATTCTGAACAGGATATAAAAAAGATATTTTTGTGTTTGAAAAAAGGGAATTTATACTTTGCCAATGACTATCTGATGAATAGTGATACCTTTTATTTTGGAGAAGAAAATGGCGATTTTATAATGGGAGATTATGGAAAATTGGGAAGCAAAATAATTATAAAAATTCCAGCAAAAGGAAGAATAACTTTAATAAGAAACGGAAAAGTTATTGAGGAAAAAGAAGGAGATTCTCTCAAATATTATATTAACGAAAAAGGTAATTATAGAACAGTTGCTTATTATAATGGAAAACCCTGGATATTTTCAAATATGATTTATTTCATTTGATAAAAACTTCCCAACTTGTACAAGCATTTGACAGGGAAAAAATTGTGAGGTATAATGTAAAAAATGAAAAAGGGGAGAAAGAAATTATGGGTTGATAGAGAAATCCAGTTAAGATTTGTAATTTATACAATTATCGTTCTTGGGATTGCCTGTATAATTGTTAGTAGTTCTTCTTTTTATTCTGTCTGGACAAATATAATAAGTAAAGTATTAAAAGCAGGAGATATTAATACCATTTATACTCACTCACTAAAAAGGTTTGTTGTTCTTAATCTTGGATTAATCTCATTCCTTGCTTTACTCTCTGCTCTTGGTATGATACTTGTTTCTCATAAAATTGCAGGTCCTGCTTACAGAATAAAAAAAACATTGAAAGAATTGCAGGAAGGGAAAGAAGTTGATTTTAAATTGAGAAAAGGTGATGCTTTAAATCCACTGGCTGAAGAATTTGAAAAATTTGCTGAACATTACAGACAGTTAAAAAATTCTGGTGTAAGAGTTATTGAAGTATGGAAAAATACAGAAGTTAAAGATATAAGTTTAAATCTTGCTTTAAAAGAACTTGAAAATAAAATTATAACAGTTTATCCTGTAAAAAAGGGAGGGAAAAATGAAAAAAGGATTTAGTTTAATTGAAACACTCATTTTAACTTTCATTGCAGTTACTCTGGGAGTTTTAATTGTTGGGCTTGTTTCAAATTCAAGAGAATTTGCAAAGACCTTAACCTGTGTAAATAATATGAGAAATATATCTCAGGCAATTGAAAACTATCAGATTGACTGGAAGAACACACCATCTTCACTTGAAGACCTTATGCCTCAATATATTACCAATCCAAAAATTTTCCACTGTCCTAACGATAAAAAACAGGGAAATAGTTATGAAAAGTTTTATGTCGCAAGACACTTTTACGAGGATGATACAAACAAACTATTCCTTGTCTGCAATCGTCATTATAAAGGAAAGAAAACAGTTGTTTCCTATCTTTCCTATGCTGTTGACATAAGCAAAACACAGAAGGCATACTGGAATGGAATACCTGTTGATTTTGGACAGGAATATAAAGGTGGAAATTTCACTTTTGTTGATGGAACAATGGTTTCATCTTCTTCTTCAACAGAAATTGGGGTTCTCACTTCCTTTTCCGACTCTGAAGGGAAAATTTACAGTGTGATTTATGTTCCTGAAGGTGAAGATGCATCTTTTAATGTTAATCATAATGGTGACTCAGAATTTGAAGTTATCACTCCTGCTATTATAGCAGGTGTTGAAGGGACAAAATTCACTATTAGAAATTACTGGTTAAATACAAATCCCCCATCCTGTAGGACATCAGTTTCTGTTGCAGAAGGAGAGGTTAAAGTTGAAGAAAGAAGTCAGGGCAGGAGATTTAGCATAAAAAGAGGTAAAAAACTGCTTGTAGAGATTAGAAGGTGGTTGAAAGAAATAGACCACGGAATTCCAAGAAAGCCCCCGAAACAGAGACCACATATCTGGTTTTATGAGAATGAGATTTGGTAAAAAATTAATCGCTGGTTTCCTGTTATTTCTTGCAATTTCTTTTATTTACAACAAAGGGTATTTTGAGAAACTTGAATTATATTTTTATGATTTGAGAATTAAAAAAATACATCGGTTAAAAGGAAAAGGAGTAATACCTCTTAAAATAATAGGTATAACAGATAATTTTGAAAAGAAGACAGGAGAAAAATTTTCCCGTAAGCACTATACAAAAATCTTAAAAATTCTCAAAAAAGAAAAAGCAAAAGTTATTGGTTTTGATATTTTTTTCCCGTCAATAAAAAATAAAAAAGAAGATATTGAATTTGCTAAAACAATAAAAGAAAGTGGTAATGTTGTTCTTCCTGTCTTCTCCCCGAAAAAAATTGAGAAAAAAGCAGTTTTTTTTTATGAAATTGACCAGTTGAAAGGGTCTACATCTCTTTTTAATAACTCTGCCAGAGCACTTGGACATATAAATGCAATTCCTGATATAGATCAGGTTGTTAGAAAGTTTCCTCTATTTTTAAGTTATAAGAAAAAAATTTATCCTCAGTTATCCTATCAAATGGCAAAAATTTTTCATAATGGCAAACTATCAGTAGAAAGACCAGGATTTTTTAAAAGTAAAGGTAGAGTTCCCATAGATGACTATGGTTGTTTTTACATAAACTATCTTCCTCCAGAAAAAATTAAACACTACTTTATCCCTTTTTCTGATGTTCTAAACAGAAATTACAAAAAAGGAATTTTTAGAGATAAAGCAGTTTTAATAGGGCAGACAATACTCGGGGCTAAAAATGCTGATTTAATGCCAACACCATATGGTATGGAATTTGGAGTATTTATTCAAGGTAGTGCTCTATATAATGCTTTACAGGATGAATTTTTTTATAGAGTTAATAAGAATGTCATTTTAATGATACTTTTCTTATATGCTTCTCTTACCGTAATGGTTTTTTCAGTGAACAGAATTCCTGTAAATACCTTTTATCTAATTTCTTTCTCTTCAGGAATAACCGCTTTTTCCTTTTATGCATTGAGAAGTAAAGGGCTATTTTTTGATTCTATGCCCTTTTTCTTTTATACCTTATTTTATTATCTCTGGACTGTTTTCCACTCACTTTCTTTTGCTATGAAAAAAATGTTCCAGAAAGAAGCAGCTTTAAAAGTTTTAAGGCAGGTGGAGGAAGAAATTGCGAATGTTGTCAGTCCATTACAGATTGTTGGACTTGATGATAGTTTCCCTTCCACTGGAGTGCAGGCAGAAAAACTTGTGAAACAAACACCCGAAATTACTTTAAGAACTATACTTGCCTCTCTTGGTATTGAGTCAGGATGTTTTGTTGTTTTATCTCGTGGGAAAAAACATCAGGTTATTGCAAAAGAAGGAAAACTTATTGATGAAATAAATATAGATGGATTGGTTGAAAAAAGTGAACTTGAAGGTGGCGAAGAAATTATAATGAATAAGTGGAATGAAATTAGAAATCCAAGAATAAAAAGTGTTATGATTGTTCCTGTAATATTTAACCCTGTCTTAAAGTTTTACGGAATATTTATAAATAAGAGACCAACTGCTTTCTCAAAAACTACATTTTTTACAAAAGAAGATACAAATCTTGTTCAGACACTTGCTCTTGAAGCAATAATAGCAATTCAAAATGCCAGATTAAATATTGCTCTGAAAGATACACAAATGGAAACGATATTCCGTCTTTCTATAGCGATTGAATATAGAGATAGAGAAACAGGTGCACATATCCATAGAGTAAGTGAATATGCAGGACTTATTGCTGAAGGTATAGGACTTACTGAAGAAGAGGTTGAACTCATCAAGGCAGCAATGCCATTACACGATATAGGGAAAATAGCCATTCCCGACAATGTGCTTTTAAAACCGGGAAAATTGACGGATGAGGAGAGAAAAATTGTTGAAAAGCATCCAGTAATTGGGGCTAAAATGCTTGAAGGTTCAAACTCAATAATATTAAAAGCAGCAGAAATAATAGCCCTCTATCATCATGAAAAGTATGATGGTTCAGGATACCCGTTCGGCTTAAAAGGAAATAGTATTCCTCTTTATGGAAGGATAGGAGCCCTTGCGGATATATTTGATGCTCTTTCATCTAAAAGAATTTACAAAGTAGCACTTGATTTTGAAGAAAGTTTTGAAGTTGTGAAAAAAGAAAAAGGTAGAATTTTTGACCCGCTTATGGTTGATGGTTTTTTGAAGAATAAAGAAAGAGTTGTTGAAATTTACAAAAAATATAAAGAGAAAGAAAGTGTTATCATTCCCTTTTCCTCCCTGGAGAAAAATGAAAATTAAAAAAGATGATATAAAAATATCTTTTTATAAAAGCAGAGGACCCGGTGGACAGAGGAAAAATAAAAAGGAAACAGCAGTGAAAATAACACATATTCCAACAGGTATTACTGTTCGGGCAACAGAATTCAGAAGCCAGAGCAAAAACAGAAAACTCGCACTGGAAAGATTGAAAGAAAAAATTGAAAAATTAAATACTCCTGTGAAAAAAAGAATTCCCACAAAAAAACCAGAGAAAGCAAAAATAAAACAAATTGAAGAAAAGAGAAAAAGAAGTGAGAAGAAAAAATTAAGGAAACCAGTAAGACCTGAAGAAATTTAGTTTTCTAACCGCGTCGGTTAAACACACGCGGTTAAACTTTCAAAACTCAATATTTATTTTCTTCCAATTATATGTTAAAATTCAACTATGGTCAAGATAGCACCTTCTTTACTTTCGGCAGATTTCAGTTGTCTGGGAAAAGAAGTTGAAGATGTGACAGAAGCAGGTGCTGATTTAATTCATTTTGATGTTATGGATGGTCATTTTGTTCCTAATTTAACATTTGGTCCTATGGTTCTTTCTGCAATAAGAAAATATTCTCCCCTTCCTTTTGAAGCACACCTTATGATAACAGAGCCAGAAAAATACTGGAAAAATTTTGCTGACAGTGGAGCAGACATAATAGGAATACATATAGAATGTGAAATAAACCATAGAGAACTGATTGAAGAAATAAAAAAATATGGGAAAAATGCCTGTATTGTGATAAATCCACCAACTCCTGTTGAAAAAATTTATCCTCTTCTTGATATTGTGGATGAAGTTTTGATAATGACAGTTAACCCTGGATTTGGAGGACAGAAATTTATATTTGATGTTGTGCCAAAAATTGAAAAAATTAAAGAAACAAAGGAGAAAAAACAACTTGAATTTGATATAGAAGTTGACGGCGGAATAAATAACCAGACAGTTAAAATTGTCAGAGAAGCAGGTGCCAATATTATTGTTGCTGGCTCATATATATTTAAAAGCAAAAACTACAGAGAAGCAATAGAGAGTTTAAGATGAAAAAAATAAACCACTTTCAACTTGAAAAATTACTTAAAAATAAAAAGGTAGAAGATAAGAAAACAGAAGCAATTGTGAGAGAAATAATTGAGAGAGTAAAAAAAGAAAAAGATAAAGGTCTTCTTTATTACACTGAGAAATTTGATAAAGTTAAAATTAAAAAAATAAAAGTTGAAAATAAAGAAATTGAAGAAAGTTATAAAAAACTTGATAAGGACCTCATTGAAGCAATAAAAATTTCTTCAAAAAAAATAGAAAGGTACCACAAAAAACAAATCCCATCAGAATTTACGCTTAAAGAAGAAACATATAGTGTATCTTTTAAATTCAAACCAGTTGAAAGTGCAGGTATATATATTCCGGGTGGTCAATTCCCTTTAATTTCAACAGTTCTTATGAGTGTAATTCCTGCAAAAATTGCAGGAGTGAAAAAAATTTACATTGCAACTCCTCCTTCAAAAAACACTCACTATATTCTTGGGGTTTGTGCTTATTTAGGGATTAAGAATATTTATAAAGTTGGAGGAGCACAGGCAATTGCTGCTTTTGCTTATGGGACAGAGACAATTCCTGAAGTTGATATAATAGTTGGACCTGGAAACAAATATGTTAATACCTGTAAAAAAATAATTTCAGGAGATAAAAAAATAGACCTTCCAGCAGGACCGAGTGAAGTTGTTATTTTTTCTGACAGTTCAGGGAACAGTAAATTTATTGAATATGACTTAAAAGCCCAGATGGAACATACAGATGGATTTGGACTTCTTATAACAACAGATGAAAAACTTGGTGAAAAAATTTCAAAAAAAGTTAAAGGAGGATATTTAATGATTGTAAAAAGTAAAAAGGAAGCACTTAAAACAATAAACCTTATAGCCCCTGAACACTTACAGATAATTTCCAGAAATCCTGCATTTTTAGTTGAAAATTCTGTTGCAGGAGCAATTTTTATAGGAAACTATACACCAGCGACAATTGGAGATTATTTTGCAGGACCTTCTCATATTTTACCAACAGAACAAACAGCA
>CAZRDZ010000054.1:0-7247 GCA_964599135.1 uncultured bacterium | reverse complement strand
TTTCACTTTATTATAATTTTGTTGAGTTCCTCTTCAGGAACTCTTTCATAACATAATGGTTCTATTATACAACTTCCTCTTCCCTGTGTCAAGGAACGAAGAATAGTTGTATAACCAAATATTTTTCTTAATGGTATTCTTGATATTATAACCTTTAAATCTTTATGTGTTTCAATATTATCTATTTTACCTTTTCTAAAATTTAAATCGTTTATAATCTCCCCCAAAAATTCTTCAGGGACAGTTATTTCAACTTTCATTATTGGTTCAAGAAGAATTGGTAGACCTTTCTGGTATGCATTTTTAAAAGCAATTGTAGAAGCAATCTTATAAGCAACTCCATCAGAATCAGTTGGGTGAAAAGACCCATCAATAACTATTGCTTTAATATCTATTACAGGAAATCCTCCCAAACTTCCAACTTCCATACCTTCTTTCACTCCTTCTTCAATTGCAGGTATAAATTCAGGAGGTATTTTATCAGAACTTACTTTCGATTCAAAATTAAATCTCTTCCCTCTTTCAAGAGGTTCAAGTTGTAAAATGACATGTCCGTATATCCCTTTAGTTCCTGTTTGTTTTATAAATTTACCTTCTCCTGTTGAGGAAACTGTTATTGTTTCTCTATAAGCAACCTGGGGTTTACCTGTTTTCACTTCAAGTTTTGACTCTCTTCTCAATCTTTCTATAATAACATCTATATGCAATTCTCCCATACCCATAACTATCAACTGGCCTGTTTCAGTATCAAATTTCAACCTGATAGTTGGGTCCTCTTCTGTAATTTTTGAAAGGGCTGTATAAACATCTTCCTGTTGTGCTTTTGTTTTTGGTTCTACTGCAACATAAATAACTGGTTCTGGAAATTCAAGCGGCTCAAAAATAATTGGATGGGATTGTTCACAGATTGTATCTCCTGTATATGTTTTCTTCATTCCAATTAAAGCAACAATTTCTCCTGCTTTCCCTTCATTTTTTTCCTGATATTTATTCGCATGAACTTCAAGAATTCTTAAAATTTTCTCCTTAATATTCCTTGAACTATTAAATACTTTCTGCCCTTTTCTAATTTTCCCCGAATAAATTCTTGTGTATAAAACTCTTCCAATATGAATATCATTATACACTTTAAAAACAATTGCAGATAGGGGTTGATTTTCGTCAGGAATACGGTCAATTTTTTCCTTTCCGTCAATGGAAAAACCATATACTCTTCCTCTATCAACAGGAGAAGGGAGATAATTCACAATCCCATCAAGCAAAAAAAGTATCCCTTTGTTTTTCAAAGCAGAACCACAAAAAGCTGGAAAAAATTTGTTCTCAATTGTTCCTTTTCTTATACCTCTTTTTATTTCACTTTTTGTTATTTCTTTCCCTTCAATATATTTCTCCATCAAATAATCATCAACTTCTGCAACCATTTCTATTAAAATTTTTCTATAATGTTCTAATTTTTCCAGATTTTCCTCCCTTACTTCTCTCACTTCTGCTTCTGTTTCATAATTTCCTTTATATATCACTTCTTTTTCTTCTAAAACATCAATAAGACCAATAAAATTTTCATCTTTATCATAAACAGGAATATTCATAACAAGAGGAATAGAACTCAACTTTACCTTTATTTCTTTGATAACTTTAAAAAAATCTGCTCCCACTCTATCAAGTTTATTTACAAAAATTAATCTTGGAACTTTATATTTTTCACTTTGTCTCCAGACAGTTTCTGATTGTGATTGAACACCTCCAACTCCACAGAAAATTCCAATCGCCCCATCAAGAACTCTCAATGACCTTTCTACTTCTGCGGTAAAATCAACATGTCCTGGAGTATCTATAATGTTTATTTTATGTCCCTTCCAGAAGCAGGTGGTAGCAGCAGCAGTTATCGTTATCCCTCTTTCTTTTTCCTGATCCATCCAGTCCATAACTGCTGTTCCTTCATCTACTTCTCCAATTTTGTATGTTTTCCCCGTATAATATAAAAATCTCTCTGTAGTTGTGGTTTTCCCTGCGTCAATATGTGCTATTATTCCAATATTTCTGTTCTTTCTTATTTCGTTCATTTTCCTTTTAATTCGCCTTTTTTAGTATCTTTTCCAGACAGAAATATATATCATTTCAATCTATAAATAAATCCTGCTATAGCAGGATAAGGGATGAAAGAAGAGATTACCATCTATAATGAGCAAATGCACGATTTGATTCCGCCATTTTATGAGTATCGTCTCTCTTTTTTACACTGGCACCTTCTCCGCGTGATGCCTCAAGAATTTCATCAACAAGTTTATCAACAATTGATTTACCCTTTTTACTTCTTGCAGTTCCGATTATCCATCTTATAGCGAGAGATAAACTTCTATGAGATGGGACTTCAATTGGAATTTGATAAGTAGCACCACCAACTCTTCTGGGTCTGACTTCCAACTTTGGTTTAACATTATTGAGGGCTTTTTTGAAAACCATCAAAGGGTCCTGATTTGTTTTTTCTTTTATTTTATCCATTGCTTCATAAAAAATCCTGTATGCAAGACTTTTTTTACCATCCCACATAAGTTTGTTTATGAATTTTTCTACTTCATAATCATTATATTTGGGGTCTCCTTCAATTTTTCTTTTTTCTACTCTTTTCCTTCTTGGCATTTAATCCTCCTGTTTTTTCTTTCCTTCCTTTGGCTTCTTCGCTCCATATTTTGACCTGGATTTTTTTCTATCCTCAACACCACCAGCATCAAAAGCACCTCTTACTATATGATATTTTACTCCTGGTAAATCTCTCACTCTTCCTCCTCTTACCAGAACTATTGAGTGCTCCTGTAAATTATGTCCTATTCCAGGAATATAAGCAATTACTTCTTTCCCATTTGAAAGACGAACTTTTGCTATTTTTCTGAGAGCCGAATTTGGCTTTTTAGGAGTTGTTGTCTTTACATAAAGACAAACTCCCTTTTTAAAGGGATTCTTCTGTAAAGCCGTTGACTTACTTTTCTTCTTTTTTGCCTCTCTTTTCTTCCTTATTAACTGATTAACTGTTGGCATTATTATCCTCCATTTCCTCGAATTATAATATTTTACTTTTGTGTTTCTATAAATTCAACTCCTTCTTTTTCAGCAGATATTTCTTCTTTATAAACGCCGGTTCCTGCTGGTATCAACTTTCCAAGAATAACATTTTCTTTAAGCCCTTCAAGATAATCCTCTGCTCCAAGAACTGCTGCATTTGTAAGAACTTTCGTTGTTTCCTGGAATGAAGCAGCAGATATGAAACTTGAACTACTTAAAGCAACTCTTGTTATTCCAAGCACTAAAGGTTTATAAGTAGCGGGTTTTTTTCCTTTTGGTAGTGATTCATTTATTTTCTGGATTTCAACTCTGCTTATTTCCTCTCCTTCAAGAAGGAAGGTATCTCCTGGGTCCTCAACCCTTACCTTTGAAAGCATCTGTCTAATTATTATTTCTATATGTTTATCGTTTATTGTAACTCCCTCAATTCTGTAAACTTTCTGAATTTCACTTAAAAGGTATTCCTGAACTTTTTTCTCACCCTGGATTTTTAAAATATCCTGAAGAACTACAGGCCCATCTGTAAGTTTCTGCCCGGGTAAAACAGAATCCCCGTTTCCAACAAGAAGATGCTTTCCGTAAGGTATCGTATATACTTTTTCTGTTTTTGTGTCTTCATTCTTCACTTTTATTTTCCTTGTGCCTCTCTCAGAAGGTAATATTTCAACTATTCCTTCTATTTCACTTAAAATAGCAGGATTTTTAGGAGTTCTGGCTTCAAATAATTCAGAAACTCTTGGCAGTCCTGCTGTTATATCCTGTGCTCTTGCAGTTGTGTGGATTTTCTTGGCAATTATATCACCAGGATAAACTTTCTCCCCTTCTTTTACAACAATCCTTGCTTCTTCTGGAATATGGTAGTTATCAATAGTATTTCCTTTTTTATCTTTTAGCATTATCTGTGGATCCATTTCCTCTCTATGTGGGATTATAACTAAACTCTGAATTTTTGTTGAAGAATCATACTCTTCCTTTGCTGTTTTTCCGATTTCTATATCTTTAAAAACAACAATCCCTTCTTTATCAGCAATTATTGGAATTGAATATGGATCCCAACTTGCTATTAACTGACCTGATTTAACTTTGCTTCCATTTTTGACTTTAAGAACTGAACCAACTCTTAAAGTATATTTTTCAAGTTCCCTGCCTCTTTCATCTTCAATTCTTATATTCCCTTCTCTATGGACAACTACAATTTCACCTTCTTTATTTATAACAGTCCTTAAGTTCTCTTCATATTTCAGTATACCCTCTTTTTTAGCCCTTAACTGTGAAGGTCCAATCCCTCTTGATGCAGTTCCTCCAGTGTGGAATGTCCTTAAAGTAAGTTGTGTCCCTGGTTCTCCGATTGATTGAGCAGCAACTACTCCAACTGCTTCTCCAATATTTACAAGTTTCTTTCTGGCCATATCCCATCCATAACATTTAGCACAAACTCCCTTTTCTGATTTACAGGTGAGAACTGACCTTATCCTTATTTTAGGTATTCCCGCTTCAACAATTCTCTTCGCTTTTTCTTCATCTATAACTTCTCCTGCTTTTACAATAGTTTCATCTGTTATAATATCAACTACATTATCAAGAGCAACTCTTCCTATTATTCTTTCTTCAAGAGGTATTATAACTTCATCTTCTTCAACAAGTGAAGAAATAAGGATGCCTTCAAGAGTTCCACAATCTTCTTCTGTTACCATAACTGAATGAGAAACATCAACAAGTCGTCTGCTTAAATATCCAGCATCTGATGTTTTTAAAGCAGTATCAACCAGTCCTTTTCTTCCACCATGTATTGATATGAAATACTCAAGAAGCGTTAATCCTTCCTTGAAATTTGATATAACAGGTGTTTCCACTATTTCTCCAATCCCACCTGTGACTTTCTTTGTAGGTCTAATCATAAGTCCTCTCATTCCCGTTAACTGATTTACCTGATTTTTATTACCTCTTGCACCTGATGAAACCATAAGATATATTGGATTAACTCTGAATGGTTTTATTCCTCTGTCTTTCTCTATAGTATCCATTACATAATCACAAACTTCATTTGTGGTGGATGTCCATATATCAACAATTCTGTTATACCTTTCTCCTTCTGTTATTACTCCATTTTTATAGTTCTTTTCTACTTTTTCAACCTCTTTCATCGATCTTTCAACTAAAGTTGTTTTCATTTCAGGTGTTTTAAGGTCATCTATTCCAATTGTTACCCCTCCTATTGTAGAGTAGTAAAAACCAAGTTCTTTAATTTTATCAAGAGATTCAACTGTAATTTCATAACCAAATCTATCAAATAATTCCTTTATTAAATTTTCAAGTTTTTTAATCCCAAATTGTTCATTTTTGAATGGCATTCCAGGGGGTAAAATCTCGTTAAAAATTATCCTTCCAACAGTTGTTGTGATAACCTTTCCTCTTTCATCTCTTACTCTAATAGGTCTGTGCAGTTCAACAATTCCTTCATTGTAAAGGAATTTTGCTTCATCAAAACTTGAAATACACTTTGGATATTCATCTTCATCACTTATAAATGTAAGATAGAAACAACCCATTACAATATCTCTTGTTGGAGTAACTATTGGTTTACCACTCGCCGGAGAAAGAATATGGGTTGTTGCCTTCATCAAAAGTTCTGCTTCTATAACTGCTTCAGGTGTTAAAGGAACATGAACACTCATTGTATCACCATCAAAATCAGCGTTAAAAGCAGGACATACAAGAGGATGAAGTTTTATTACATTCCCTTCAATAAGTCGTGGCTCAAATGCCTGGATACTTAATCTATGTAAAGTTGGCTGTCTGTTAAGAAGGACAGGATGATGTTTACTTACCTTTTCAAGTATTTCCCAGACCTCTGCTCTATTTTCTCTTATTGCCCTCTTTGCACTTCCAAGAGTATGGAAGTATTCTCTCTTTCTTAATTCTCTTAAAACAAATGGACTGAAAAGTTCAAGAGCCATTTCCTTGGGAAGACCACATTCATTTAATTTCAGTTCAGGACCTACAACTATTACTGCCCTTCCTGAATAATCAACTCTTTTCCCAAGAAGGTTTTGTCTAAATCTTCCCTGTTTTCCTCTAAGTGCATCAGCAAGAGATTTTAAAGGTCTTCTTCCTTTACCCAAAACAGGTGTTCCATGCTTCCCATTATCCATCAAAGCATCTACTGATTCCTGAAGCATTCTTTTTTCATTTCTTATAATAATATCAGGTGCTTGAAGTTTAATAAGTTTCTTCAATCTATTATTCCTGTTTATAACTCTTTGATAAAGATCATTAAGGTCAGATGCAACAAATTTACCTCCATCAAGAGGTAGCAGTGGTCTTAAATCAGGAGGTATAACAGGAATTATATTTGTCACAAGAAATTCTGGTTTTGTATTTGTCTTTATTAATCCCTGAACCATCCTCAATTTTTTTATAAGTTTTCTTCTTGTTCCATAATCCTTACCTTTCTTTTTCCTCAATTTTTGTTTTATCTCTGTTTCAAGTGCTGGAAGATTAATTTCTTTTAAAAGATGGTAAATTGCTTCTGCTCCAATTTCTGCTCTAAAAGTATTACCATATTTTTCAAGATATTCATAATATTCTGATTCAGTTAATAATTGTTTTTTCTTCAGTCCTGTTTGTCCTGGCTCTATTACTATATATCTTGCATAATAAAGAACCATTTCAAGTTCGCTTTGAGACATATCAAGTAATAATCCCATCCAGTTAGCAGTACTTTTGAAAAGCCATACATAAGAGACAGGAGTTGCAAGTTCTATATGACCCATTCTTTCTCTTCTTACTTTCTTTGATGTTATTTCCACTCCACATCTATCACATATTATTCCTTTGTATCTTAACTTTTTATACTTACCACAGGCACATTCGTAGTCCTTTGTTGGTCCAAAAATTCTCTCGCAAAAAAGCCCATCTCTTTCTGGTTTCAAGGTTCTGTAATTTAATGTTTCTGCTTTTTTAACTTCTCCATGAGACCATGAACGCATAATTGTCGGAGAGGCAACTCTTATTGTAACAATTTCTTTTGATTTTCCTCCTATATTTCTTTTCTCAACTTTTAAATCAAGACCAAGTCCCTGTAATTCTCTTTTAAGAACATTGAATGATTCAGGTGTATTGTTTGACTTAAAATCAATTCCTTTAGCAATACTTTCATACATCTGTTTTCTTCCTTCAGTATCATC
>CAZRDZ010000053.1:0-7303 GCA_964599135.1 uncultured bacterium | reverse complement strand
AGGAAAAATGCTATAAAAATAATTTCTCAACTTGATTATAACCCACAGTTATTAACAACATTAATGGAGATGTTAAAGACAGAAAAGGATAAAAGTGTAAAAGCAGCAATTCAAAAAGCAATTGATGCATTCATCCAGAAAGAAAAACAGTATCAAGCAGGAGAAACAGAAACATTAGGAAGATAAGAAATTATGCGAAAAAAAATACTCCTTTTTAATTTCACATTAATGTTGTTGTTTTGTTTCGTAGCAAATGCAGATAATTTTGTTTTAAATTTTAACAATGTTGATATAAAAACATTTATTAAATTTGTTGGTGAATTTGTAAAAGAAAATTATGTCATAGACCCGGCTGTAAGAGGAAATGTCACAATTTATTCAAATAAGCCCGTCCCTGTAGAACAAATAGACCAGATTTTCAAAACAGTTCTTTCCCTTTATGGTTATACAGTTATAAAAAAAGGAGATATCTCATTTATAGTGCCTGTTTCAGAGGGAAAAGCAAGGACAAAAACAATAAATGTTGGAGATATACCTGAAGACAAGTTAGAAGATTATTTAATTCAAATTGTTCCTCTGAAGTATTATCCTTCAGAAACAATATCTCATATTTTAAATCCTTATATTTCAAGAGGAGGACAAATAACAGTTGATTCAAGAACAAATAGTTTAATAATTGCTGATTATGGAGAAAATGTTAAAAAATTACTTGAAATAATAAAAAAAATAGATACTCCAGCACCAACAGGGAAAGAAGAATTTAGAATATACCGTCTTGAAAATGCTGATAGTGAAGAAGTAGCAAAAGTTTTAACTCAAATTCTTTCAAAAAAAACAAGAGTAATAACAAGAAGAGTTTCAGGGAAAGTTCCAATCCAGCCATCAGTTGTTGCAGCAAAATCAACAAATTCTTTAATTGTTCATGCTGAACCAGAGGACTTTCCTGAAATAGAAAAAATAATAAAAGAACTTGATGTTCTTACAAATCAGGTTTTAATTGAGGCATTAATTGCTGAAGTTACATATGACAAAACAAAAGAACTTGGAATAGAATGGGCTACATCTAAAAAATTCAAGAACGAAAAATATACCGGTGCCGCCGGGACTAATTTAGGAACACTTGCTAACTATGCAACAACAGGAGTTCCACCGGAAGGGTTGTCAATTGCAATGTATAAAGGAGATTTAACTTTTCCTTTAAGTGTGGGTGCTTTGATAAATATGTATGCAAAGGATACTCATTTCAATATACTTTCAACTCCACAAATAATGACAGCAGACAATCAGGAAGCAACAATAAATGTTAGTGAGAATATTCCTTATCTAAAAGAAACAAGATTTGTTCAGTCATCAACAGGGGGAACAGGAGATATAATTAAGAGTTATGATTATAAAGATGTTGGAATTGTTCTTAAAATAACTCCTCAGATAAGTCAGGATAAATATGTAAAATTAAAAATCTCTCAGGAAGTAACAAAACTTGTTGAAGGAGGACTCCCTGAAGCACCAACAACAGCAAAAAGGTCAGCAGATACAACCCTGATAGTTCCAAATAACAAGACAGTTGTTCTCGGGGGATTAATGAGAAATGATACAGAAAATTCAATAGTTAAAGTTCCGTTTTTAGGAGATATACCAGGATTGGGGAAATTATTCAGAAAAGAAACAAAGAAAAGTGTTAAAACAAATCTTTTAATTTTTATTACACCACATATAATAAGTACTTTTGAACAGGCAGAGAAAATAATGAAAGAGAAGGAAAAAATTTTCAACCAGAATAATAAAGGGAAAAATGGAAAAAATTGAAAATCTTGAAGAAAAAATAGAGCCGGAAGTTTTAAATCTTTTTCCATATAATTTTTTAAAAAGAAACTGTTTTCTTCCTTTAAATGGAGAAGATGGAGAAATTATTATTGTAACAGATGACCCTTTGAAAATTGATATAGGAGAAATAAGAAATATCATTAAAAAAGAAATATCTCTTGCAGTTGCTCCTTCTGAAAAAATACAAGAATGCATTGAAAAATTTTATTACCATCCCACTTCATCAAAGAGAGTAATTGAGGACCTGAAGGAAGAGGAAGATATAACTCATATTAAAGAGGAAGATATATCGGATACAACAAACCTTCTTGACCTTGCAAATAAAGCCCCTGTTATAAGAATTGTAAATCAGATTATATACAGAGCAATTTCTATGAGAGCAAGTGATATACACATTCAGGCAATGGAAACAGAAGTGAAAGTAAGATATAGAATTGATGGAATTCTCCATGATATTTTCGTTTTACCAAAAAAATTCCATCCTGCTATTATTTCAAGAATAAAAATAATTTCTAACCTTGATATTGCAGAGAAAAGAATCCCTCAGGATGGAAGAACATCTATAAAAGTTGATAATAAAAAAGTTGATATAAGAATTTCAATAATACCTACATTCTTTGGTGAATCAGCAGTTCTTCGTTTACTTGACAGGTCCAGTTATTTATTTACTCTTGAACAACTCGGTTTTTCAAAAGAAAATTATGAAAAATTTAATAATTTAATACATTTTGACCACGGAATTATATTACTGACAGGACCAACAGGAAGCGGAAAAACAACAACTTTATATAGTGCTCTTTCAAAAATAAACAATCCTGGAATAAATATCATTACTCTTGAGGACCCTGTGGAATATAATTTAGAAGGGATAAATCAAATTCAGGTAAACCCAAAAGTTGGGTTAACATTTGCCAATGGATTAAGGGCAATTTTAAGACATGACCCGAATGTTATAATGGTTGGAGAAATAAGAGATGTTGAGACAGCAGAAATGGCAATACATGCTTCCTTAACAGGTCATCTTGTATTCAGCACATTACATACAAATGATTCAGCAAGTGCAATAGTTCGTCTGATTGATATGGGAATAGAACCATATCTAATTGCCTCTTCTTTAATTGGAATTATGGCTCAACGACTTGTCCGTCTTAACTGTAAATATTGTAGCAAACCTATTTCTCCTTCTCTCCATCTTCTTAAAAAAATCTCTCTTGGAGAAAAAGACCTGAAAGAAGGTAATTTTATGGAAGGAGAAGGGTGCAAAAAATGTTATAATGAAGGATATTATGGAAGGACAGGGATTTTTGAACTTCTTGTTGTAGATGATAACATAAGAAATTTTATACTTGAAAGAGAATCTTCTCAAAAAATAAAAAAATATTCAATTGAAAAAGGGATGAAAACCCTCAGAATGGATGGAGCAGAAAAAGTTAAAAAAGGTCTAACAACAGTTTCTGAAGTTTTGAGAGTAACACAGGAATTTTGATGGAAAACTTTCAATACATTGCCCTTGACAAAAAAGGGAAAACAGTAGCAGGAAAAATTGAAGGAAATAATATTGAAGAAATTAAAAGAAATCTTAAGGAAAAAGGCCTTTATATAGTAAAAGTTATCCCTTCAAAAGAAAACTTCTCTTTTTTTAGAAGGATAAGTGAAGAGGAGTTGATTATTTCAATGAGAGAACTGGCAACATTTATAAATTCAGGATTACAGATTGACGAAGCACTCACAGGCCTTATTTCTCAGATGAAAGAAGGATATCTGAAAAGAATATATAAAGAAATCCAGAAAAGTATAAGGGAGGGAAAAAGTTTATCAATGGCAATGAAAAAGTTCCCATTTATTTTTTCTGATACAGTTATATCAATGGTAAATGCAGGAGAAGAGACAGGAACACTTGACATTGTCTTAACAAGAATATCTGAATTTCTTGAAAAAACACATAATTTCAGGGTAAGAATAATGAATATAATGTCTTATCCAGTTCTAATGCTTGCTGTTGCAGGTGCTGTTCTTATTTTTATCCTTTCTTTTGTAATACCAACTATAACAAAGGTCTTTTCTCAAATTTCTATAAAACTACCTGTAATAACTACAACTCTAATAAATATAAGTTCTTTTCTCAAAAGATGGTGGTATCTTGTTCTTACAGGAATTGCTCTTATATTTGCAGGAATGAGATATTTTTTCAAAACAGAGACAGGTATTAAAATATCTGATAATTTAAAATTAAATCTCTTTTTCCTGAAAGATATTTATATAAAAAAAGAAATAGTCAGTTTTTCAAGAACTATAGCAACTTTAATCAAGGGAGGAGTGGACATAATTGAGAGTTTGAAAATAGGCAGAAATGTTATCATAAGTCCATCAATAAAAAAAGAACTTGAAAAAATAACTGAATTTGTTACAAAAGGAGGGACATTATCAAACGCATTTAAAAATTCAGAATATTTCCCTTATCTTGTCACACAACTTGTGAATGCAGGGGAAAAAAGCGGGAATTTAGCAGAAATGTTTGATAAGATTGCTGACATATATGAAGAAGAAATAAACCAGAAATCAGCCAGATTTGTTACTTTACTTGAACCGGGTATGATTATATTTATGGGAGTTATAGTGGGTTTTATAGTTCTTGCTGTTCTTCTTCCTATTTTCCAGATAAGTCAATCAATAAGGTGAGGTAAAAAATGCGCAAAGTGTTCGATGTGCTTTTTGGTGGAAAAAAGAAAGGGTTCACATTTATAGAACTTATGACAGTCATAGTCATTCTTGGAATTCTCGCTATGATTGTTATGCCAAGATTTTTTGAAAGAATTGATGAAGCAAAGATTACAGCAGCAAAAGTTCAGATTAAAAATTTTGAAAGTGGCCTTAAACTTTTTTATCTTGACAATGGTTTTTATCCAGCAACAGAACAGGGACTTGAAGCATTAATTGAAAAACCAACAACAGGCAGAATTCCTGAACACTGGAGAGAAGGTGGTTATCTGGAAAAAAAAGTTATACCTAAAGACCCATGGGGTCATCCTTATGTTTACTTAAGTCCTGGTAGAAATGGCGAAGATTATGAAATTATTTCATACGGAAGAGATGGAAAGGAAGGAGGAGAAGGACCGGATGCAGACATTTCAAGTTCACAATTATAAAAATGGTTTCACTCTTATTGAACTCTTTGTTGTCATTCTAATAATATCCTTTTTTTTTCTATAACTTTCCCTGTTATCAAAAAAGTTGTAATTCCTGAATACCCGAATGAAATAAACAAAATCACAGATTTTATATATCAGACAAAAAAGAGAACTATTGATGAAAATAAAATTTTCTATTTTTTCATTGACATTGATGAAAACAAATTCTGGGTAGAAAGTGAGGAAGAAATGGAAAATAAAAGTAAAGAAGAAGAAATACAGAAATACCAGATACCTTTCTTCCTCATTTTATGTAAAAATACAGATGAAGAAAAAAGTAGTGGTATTATAAAATTTAAAATTTTCCCTGATGGTTTTATACAACCCGGGTTTATATACTTAAACGACCCTGAAACAAATAAAACTTATACAATTTTTTTGAATCCCTATCTTAATATACCTGAAATTTATAAAGGAGAGGTAAATTTTGAAGAATATGAATAAGAAGGGATTTACTTTGCTTGAATGTATGATAGCAATAGGAATTTTTGCAATTATTTCTGTTGTCTGTCTTCAAATGTATATTATGGAAATAAAAAAAGTAAAAATAATGAATGAAAAACAGATTTTTTTACAACTTGCACAATCAAAAATTGAACAATTACTTATAGAAAATAAAAAAATAGAAGAAGGGGAGGGTGAATTTGAATCCCCATTTACTGATTATAGATGGGAAATTACATTGTCTGATACGACTTTTAACGATACAGAAGAAGATATAGAAATTACTCCTTTTATTTTGAAAGTGCATTATAATGACGAGTCCTTTTCTTATTACATCCCTGTAGCGAAAGAGGAAGGAGAAAATGAAAAATAACGGTTTTACTCTGATTGAAATTCTAATTTCAACAGTTATTATCTTTATAACTGTTTCTTTAATTTATCTGACTTATTTTAACATTGAAAAGACATCTCTATCTCTTAATGAAAAACTGAAAATAACAGAAGTTCGTCTTAATTTTCTCAATTCTTTGAAAGAAAACTTGAAAAATATTACAGGGGAAAAAGAAAATTTTGAATTCAGGTATAACTCCATTTCTTTTGAAGCAACGAGCAATTATTCTCCCTATCTTTTCAAATACACATATTACACTTTTGAAACTGATAAAGGATTGGTTCTGGTTGAAAAAAGGGTTAATTTATTCACAGATGAAAAAATTATCTTTCCTGTTTTAAAAAATCTTTATGGAGTAAATTTTCTTTTTTATGATGGAGAAAACTGGCTTGATATGTGGAGCAAGGAAACTCTACCAGCAGGAATAAAAATAGAAATATACGAAACAGAAAATGAGAAATTTGACTATTATATAAAACTACCAGAAAAAAATGAAAAGAAAAAGTAAAGAGGGAATAATCCTTGTTTATGTTTTAACTTTTACTCTCGCTATCACAACTTTACTTTTTGTTTTACATTATAAAGTTGAAAGATATATAGAGGACTTTACAGCAAAAAACGAATTTATAAAAATGGAGAATGTATCTAATCTCGGATATGCAGTCGGTAAAAAATTACTTGAAATAGATAAAAATTCATATGACTGGTATGGAGATGTCTGGGGAAAAGAAATAGAAATGAATATAGGTGATTATAAAATTGATATAGAAATTAAAGATGAAGATGGGAAAATAAATCTTAATAAAGTAATTGGAGCAAAGGGTAAGGTAAATACTTCACTTCTTAATTTATTAAAAAATCTTTTTGCTTTTATGGGATATTCTAATTCAATGGTTGATTGTTTGCTTGACTGGATTGATGAAGATGAAATTCCAAGAAGTTCAGGAGCAGAATCCACATATTACAGAATGAATAACTACCCATATATTCCACCAAATAAACCACTGTATTCTGTAAAAGAAATAACCCTTATAAATGGTTTCAGCAAAGAAATTTTATATGGCAAAACCAGTCAAAATGAAGAAGAAACAAGAAAAGGACTTATAAATTTCATATCTATAATTTCTGATGATAAAATAAATATAAATACATGCGAGAATGAAATGTTAAGTGCGATGGGATATAATGAGGCGAATGTTGCTATAATAATTGAGGAAAGGAATAGAAGACCTTTAAATGAGGGATTTTTACTCAGTTTAAATAGGGAAGTAACATTGAAAAATAAAAGAATTATTAAGTACAGAAGTTCTCACTTCTCAATAAATATTTCTGTTGAAAATATAGAAAGTGGGAAAAAAGCAAATTTTAAATTTCTTGTCAGGAGAGATAAAGAAAATTGTATTGAACTTTTAAAGGAAGAAAAAATATGGGAAAACTGAACATTTATATAAGAGGG
>CAZRDZ010000052.1:0-7415 GCA_964599135.1 uncultured bacterium | reverse complement strand
CCTCTACCATTTCCATATAAACTGGCTTAACTCTTCTATTTAAATCTTTCATCTTATCTCTATTATACCTCTATAAAATTCTTTTGTCAAATTGCTGTTCAAACTGTGGCGAAAATACCTCAATGAATTATTACCTTATATTCTGACACAATAGGGCTTTCGCCTAATTTCTAACAAAATTTATCTCCTGGAATATATCCTTCCCGGGAGGAACATAACGCAAAATACTCAGTTTCCAATTATTCCATCTTTTAGATGTTGCATATATATGTTGGGAGACATTACTTCTTACTTTTACACCATTTTTTAGTATGATTTCCATATAGATGCTCCCTATGCAGAACTTTTCTTTATTAGGATTAGTTATGCGAATTTGATTAGTTAGATTTATAGATGACAATTTATTTTTGGGTATTTCCAATCTTTGAGTAGAATAGAATGTTCCTGCTGGCAGGAAACCTATCTTTTCTCCGTTTAAAAAAACCTCTTTTTCTCCTCCCTTAGAATTCCACAAACTTGAGTACAAATAGGCAGATTTAATTTTGTTGAGGTCGGTTTTACTAATTTTCTTCTTTTTGATTTCTTCCCTGAAAATTTTAATCTCTTTTACTTCACCAGGTTTTTCCCAGAAGAAAACTCTCCGTATCCCGCTACCTGTGAAATGCCATTCTACTGTGACATTTTTTTCTTTGACTTTTACCAGATACCATCCTGGCGCTGTATCTTCCAGATATCCCCAATAATAATTCAGGAGGTGTCTGGGAAGTAAAGGTGTTTTTGTTTCTTCTAAAGGTATCAGTTCCTCTTCAGGGATATAATAGGATGTTCCCGAAGGAAGCCTCCCCATCTTTCTTACTTCAGAAGGACTCAACCTGTCTTTTAGAAACCCCACCGCTGTTCCCATAATTTGCAAGATTTTTTCCTTTTTTGTCACAAGCACAGATTGATTATGGGTGTGTCCACAAAAATAGGCATCTATAGGGAATTTTTTCAGAAGGTCAAGCATCAATTGAATAAACCCAATTTCAGAAAAGAATACTCTTCCAATAAGAAAAACTGGCATATGCCCAAAAACAAATATATGCCCTCTCTTTTTATAATTTTTCAACTCTTTTTCAAACCACCTGGCTTGAGGAGTATCTTTTTTTAATCCTTGAGTGTCTAAAAAGATGAATCTATCTCCTTTATAATCAAAGGAGAAATAATGATTTTTTATATTTCTATTCAACTGCCGGGAGAGAAAGGGAATTACTATGCTATTATAAGATTTTCTTGGTATTGTATATTTTTCATGTCCACCTACTGAGATATAAACAGGAACTTTTGCCGAAGAAAGTAACTCTAACGCTTCCTTCAATTGTTCCCTGCCTTTCTTCTGGTTTTTTATCATCCCTTCTATAAAATCTCCTGTCTGAACAATAAAGTCAGGACAGGAGGTTTTAATTTCAGAAAGCATCGGTTTTAATATATGTTTTACCATCCATTGGTAAATTATAACTTTACATTCTCCCGGGAGGTTTTTGGGATAATGTTTTCTTTTAGCATAATGAAAATCTCCTATTACGGCAAAACTATATTCTTTTTCTGACATTTGTTCCTCCCTGTTTCTTATCTATTTTACTTAAGTCAGAAATTTTTTCCAGAATAAATGTTTTAATTTTTTGCAATTTTGGGTAAAATCATAAAAGGAGGTGTAGTATAAAAAGAAAATTAAAAAAAATAATTAAGTCAATTGAGGATAAAAAGGGAATAAATTTAATAGTTCTTGATGTAAGTAAATTGACCTGGATATGTGATTATTTTGTTATTGTTTCAGGAGAAACAACAATTCAAACAAAGACAATTGCAGAAAATATTCTTGAAAAAATAGAAGAAATTCCTGTTTCTATAGAAGGTATGGAAGAAGGAAAGTGGATATTGATTGATTATGGAGAAATAATAATTCATATTTTCCTTCCTGAAATAAGAAACTATTACAACCTTGAAAAATTATGGGGGGATGCAGAAATTGTCAAAGTTTAATCCAGATTGCTTATTTTTTCAATTATTTTATTAACAGAAGTAGCAAGAGATTTGAAGAAGTCCTTTTTTCTCAGTTTGATTGGTTGAACTTCTTTTCCATCAGCAATATCATTGAGTGTTTTTTCAATCCTGTAGATAGGACCTGCAATTCTATGAAGGAAGAGGATTTCAAGGATAAGAGCAAAGAAAATAACAAGGGTAAATAAAATACCAATTCGTTTTATAAGAATTGAGTTTATTATTGAAACAATTCTGTTTGCATCAACAAGTTGATTTTCTATCTGGAGTTGATTAAGGATTGTATTTAAAGTTATATAATAGGTAAAAGTTCCGACCAGTATAATAGCAATAAGAAGAAACCACACAGCAATACCAGCATAAGCAAACTGTAATGGTTTATTAATTAGATAGTTTTTTCTTCTTTTATATTTCTTTTTTTCTTCCATTTTAACTCCTATTGTGGAAATTGAAAATTTGGATATTTGTTTGAATACCATACAATATCTGCATTGAACCTTTCTCCCCCTTCTTCTCCATCTTTCCCATAACTTCCAAGAATAAAATAGTCCTTTGTGGGCAAAAATCCTGAAATTGAGAAATAAAAATATTCTCCTGGTTGACTTCTTACTCTAACTTTTATAGTATCACTTCCTGTTAATGTTATGTCTTTTTCAATTATCTGAGGGTTGGGATGGTTTCTAAACTCATTCGGATTTACTATTCTTACTCCATTTAGCCATATTGTGCAGGCAGTAATCCCATGATTTTCTATTCTTAAAGTAAATTGCCCTGGAGTTGAGTCAATATTGAAAAAAAATGTTTCAGGTATTCCGTGATGTCTGGGAAGGGTAGGGGATGTGAAGATAGTGGTTGGTGGGATTTGATAAAAATATGGATGTCCCCAGGGGTCAAGAGGTATCTGATTTGTATAAGGTCCTTTCCAGTTTCTGCTTTGCATATAAGGTGGAGAAGAAAGTGTTAAATTAGATAGGTTAACAGGATAATATCCAGTATCATCTTTTACTTCTTCTAATAGCATTGCAAGTTGTGATATCTGTGCTTTTGCACTTACAACTTTTGCTTTCTGTAAAACCACATAGATAAGACGAAAAGATATTAAAGAAAGGATAAAAATTATTAAAATTGCAACAAGTATTTCTGTAAGGACAAATCCTTTTTTCATTTTTTAAATTATACCTTCTTTTTTGTTGCCTGTTAAGAATTTATAAAGTATAATCTATATGAAAGAACTCATCAGATAAAACAATTATTTCTTTCTGAAAAGGAGTGTGGGAATGAAGATAAACAGAGATATTTTCAGACAGTATGATATTAGAGGGATTTACGAACAGGACTTAAAAGGTGATTTACCTTATTTCCTCGGAAAAAGTTTTGGAAGTTATGTGAAAAGAACAGGCAAAAAAACAATTTCTGTTGGTGGCGATAATAGATTGACAACTCCTGAAATAAAGAAAAAATTAATAGATGGTATCATTTCTACTGGTTGTGATGTTTTTGATATAGGTATTGTTCCAACACCAGTTCTGTATTTTTCTGTTCATTATTATGGATTTGATGCAGGAATTATGGTTACTGCAAGTCATAATCCACCTCAATATAATGGGTTTAAAATGGTTATAGGAGAAAAAAGTATTTATGGTGATGAAATTCAGAAAATAGCAGAACTGATTGAAAGAGAGGATTTTGAAAAAGGGGAAGGGAAAATTTATAAAAGAAATGCGGCAGATGATTATATTAATTATATAAAAGGGAAGTTTAATTTTAGAAAAAAATTTAAAGTTGGAGTGGATACAGGAAATGGGACTGCTGGACCTATAATAGTCCCTTTATTTAAAGAAATCGGGATAGAAATTTATCCTTTGTATATAGAAAGTGATGGTAATTTTCCCAATCATCTTCCTGACCCGGTCGTTCCTGAAAATTTAATTGATTTGATAAAAGCAGTGAAGGAAAATTCTCTTGATGCTGGCTTTGGTTTTGATGGAGATGGAGACCGACTTGGAGTTGTTGATGATACAGGCAAAATACATTGGGGAGATAGATTGATGATTCTTTATGCGAAAGAGATTCTAAGAAAAATGCCGGGCAGGAAAATAATATTTGATGTAAAATGCAGTAAAGCGCTGGAAGAGGAAATAAAAAAAGCAGGAGGGAAACCGATTATGTGGAAAACAGGTCATTCCCTTATTGAGAATAAATTACATCAGGAAAATGCACCTCTCGCAGGGGAACTTTCAGGACACCTCTATTTCGCTGATGAATATTATGGATATGATGATGCTATATATGCTTCTTTGAGATTGTTAAGAGTTATGGATAATGAGGGTAAAAAACTTTCAGAATTATTTTCTGAAGTTAAAGATTATTTTTCTACCCCTGAAATAAGAGTAGAAGTTCCTGATGAGAAAAAGTTTGAAATTGTTGAAAATCTGAAAAATTATTACAGAGGGAAATATCCTTCAAGTGAAGTTGATGGAATTAAAGTTTATTTCCCTGACGGGTGGGCACTTGTAAGGGCATCCAATACTCAGCCAGCACTTGTTGTAAGAGTAGAAGCAGAGACAGAAAGTTCACTTGAAGAAATAAAAAAGGATTTTATTGAAGTAATTGAGAAATTTAAATAAGGGGGGTGAGAGTAATGAAATGTCCTTTGAGATTAAGAATGCAAAAAAGGCCTCTTGGAGAAGCAGCATTTGGAGTTCCTGAACAGGTTGAGGATTTTGATTTCTGTCTTGAAAATGAATGTGCCTGGTGGGATGAAAAAAATCATTGCTGTGTTCTCGCTCATATTATATCAATAGATGAAAAATTAACTGCTTTAATCAAAAGTTAAGGGAGAAAAAAATGAGAAAGTTGTTGATTTTATTTTTTGGTTTTTTACTTGTTTCCTGTTCTGCTTCAGAAAAGAGAAACTCAAAAAAGGCACCTGATTTTTCTTTAAAGACCACGGATAACAGGATAGTTAAACTCTCTGACTATAAAGGTAAAATTGTAATTGTGAATTTCTTTGCCACCTGGTGTCCACCCTGCAGGACGGAAATACCTGATTTTGTCAAATTTTATAAAGAAAACAAAGGGAAAGGAGTTGTTATAATTGGTATAGCAGTTGGAAGTAAATTAGAAGATGTTAAGAAAATGATAAAAGAGTTTAAAATTAATTATCCTGTTTGTATAAGTGATGGAAAAGTTGAAAAGGAATATGGAGGTATAAGATTTGTTCCAACAAGTTTTATAATTGATAAAAATGGGAATATTTACAAAAAACAGATAGGGATGATGAGTAAAGGACAACTTGAAGAAATTTTAGAAAAACTAAAATGAAATTAGAAGAAATAGTTGAGAAATTAAAAAATAAAGGATTGAAAGAAGAGCAGATAGAAATTGTATTAAAAGAAAAAAGAAAAAATAATTCTCCTTTTGGCTACCTCCTCATAAAATTTGGTTTGATAACTTCTGATGACTGGTATAACTTTGTTCTGAAGGATTTAAAGGTTGTTCCTGTAAAAATTGAAAGTATGGATATATCAAAAGATGTTTTAAATACCTTGCCTGAATTTATATGCAGGAAATACAGGACTATTCCAGTATTCAGGGGAGGAGGGAAAATTGTTTGTGCTATGGTTGACCCTGTTGATGATAGTGTAATTGAAGAATTGAGGAAAATATCAGGTCAGGAGATTGAAACACGACTTGCGAAGGATGAAGAAATAAGAGAGGCACTTGAAAAATATCTTGCTGATGGAACACTTGAAATTATTTCACCTGTTGAAAAATCAGAAAAAGATGTTGGATTTTACACTCCTGTTGGTATTGGTCAAATAAGTGACAATTCAGCAGTTTCTGCTGTTGAAGACATAATTACAAAAGCAACAGAATTGAAAGCAACAGATATACATCTTGAAATTGAAGAAGAAGGAGTTCGATTAAGATATAGAATTAATGGTCTCCTTTATGAATTTCCTCCACCTCCTCTTGAATTATATTCACCCATTATTTCTCACATAAAAGTCCTTTCAAATCTTGATATTTCAGAAAAAAGGGTTCCACAGGATGGATATTTCAAAATTAAACTAAGAGATAGAGATGTTGATTTGAGGGTCTCAACTTTTCCTACAATATTTGGAGAAATGGTTGCAATGAGGGTTCTTGATAAAAAAAATATAATTTCTGGACTTGAAAATCTTGGATTTTTACCTGAAACATTACACAGATGGCGAATGTTGCTTGAAGAACCTTATGGTATAATTCTTGTAACAGGACCAACAGGAAGTGGAAAGACAACAACTTTATATTCCTCTCTTGGAGAACTTGATAGTGTCCACAGAAAAATTATGACTGTTGAAGACCCTGTTGAATATCATCTTAAAAATGTTGACCAGACACAGATAAATCCAAGAGCAGGACTTACATTTGCTGTTGCTTTGAGGTCTATTTTGAGACAGGACCCTGATGTTGTTATGGTAGGGGAGATAAGGGATCTGGAGACAGCAGAGATTGCTTTCAGAGCAGCACAGACAGGACAACTTGTATTTTCTACTCTCCATACAAACACAGCCCCTGGAGCAATTATAAGATTGATAGATATGGGAGTTGAGCCATATCTTATTTCTTCTTCACTGATTGCTGTCCTGAATCAACGCCTTGTGAGAAGTATATGTCCTTCCTGTAAGACAGAATATCAGCCACTTGAAGAAGAGATAAAAATGCTTGACCCGGAACTTATTGGGAAAAATCAAAAATACTATACAGGGAAGGGATGTCATTTATGTAATGGGACCGGGTTTGGTGGAAGGATTGGAATTTTTGAGTTGATGGTTATGAATGAGGAATTGAGAAGGTTGACAATGAAAAAGGCAGAATTAAGAGAAATAAGAGATGAAGCGAGAAAAACAGGGATGAAGACATTAAGAGAAGATGGCATTATAAAAGTAATAGAAGGAAAAACCACCATTAATGAAGTTATATATTCTACAAGAAAGGAGGGTGAATGATTGAATTCAAAAATCCTTTTAAGAAAAAAGGAAACTGGTATAAAGGAAATTTACATCTGCACACTACCAATTCTGATGGAACTTACACTCCTGAAGAAATCTGTATTGTTTATAAAAATGAAGGGTATAACTTTATTGCTATTACAGACCATGGAAAAGTAACTTCTGTAAAAAAAACTTTCCCTTCCTTTCTTGTAATAAAAGGGGCAGAATTAAATAAGGGTGATTTTCATGTAGTTGCTGTTGGATTGAAAAAGGAGTTTATTGTTGAAAAACTTTCCTGGCAGGAGATTATAGATGAAATAAACAGGAGAAAAGCATATCCTATAATAGCACATCCATACTGGAGTGGATTAACTTCTTCTGATTTATTAAAACTTA
>CAZRDZ010000051.1:4787-7420 GCA_964599135.1 uncultured bacterium | reverse complement strand
CCATATTTTTTTACAAGTTCAATAACATTACAATACTGCTGGAAACTTACATCTTTTGGAACTGAGTGGTCTGAATGATAAATATAACCACCACCTTTTTTTGCAACTTCAAATTTCTTTTTTATTTCTTCTTCAATTTTTGTTGGGTCAGGGTCAGCCATTAACCGAACATCTATCCCTCCCATAAAAGCAAGTTTATCTCCATATTTTTCTTTTAATTCAATTACATCCATTCCTGCTTTCACTTCAAGTGGTTGAAGACAATCAAGACCTACTTCTATTAAAACAGGGATTATTTCTTTAACATTTCCACAACTATGAAGAAGAACTTTCATCCCTTTTGAGTGGAAATACTCAAAAACAATTTTGTCTGCTTCATAATGTGTTTTCATATATGTATCTGGAGAAAATAAAAGTCCGTTTTTGTACCCCATATCATTATATAAAAAAGCACCATCAAATTTAAATCCATTTTTCATCATAAGTTCAGCCATAACAATTGTAAGTTCAGCCAATGTCATAATCATTTCTTTTACCCAGTCAGGGTCTTCTGCCATTATGCTTAATAACTGTTCACTTCTTATGTAACTTTGGAGAATATCATAACCATAACCACCTGAATAGCAGCAAAATTTTCCATCTTCATAAGATGCTTTATTTCTTGCCAGTCCGCTTGCCCAATCAACTCTTGTAAAGTCAGGTTTAAGTCGTTTTTTTATTTCTTTCCAGTCATCTTTTGTTTTTATAGGCCAGTCAATTATTTCAGGTGTTGTTGAATAATCTCTGTGGTTTTTTCTTTTCCCTCCCTGGGGTGTTGTTGTAATTATGTATTCTTCATTTTTTTCTATAACTTTTACTGGAAATCTTGGAGATGTATCTGCACCAAAAAACTCAAATTCAAATCCGAAATATTCAGCAGGAGTTGTATCTTCAGGGAGCCCTTCTTTATACCATCTTTTTACTGTTGCATCCCATGGACTGTCCTGAATAGGCACTCTATCAGGAATTTTATGGTTTAATGCTCTTAAAACTCGTTCTCTACTTGTCATTTCCCCCCCTTTTTATTTTTATCTTTCTTTTATTATTACCTAAAATCTCAATTTTTACAAGTATTAAATTATCAGGTAAAAATTTCTTTATTTTTTCTATCCATTCTATAAGGATAATTCCCTTTCCAATATATTCCTCCCACCCGGTTGTTTCAATTTCTTTTTCGTTTTCAAGACGATAAAGGTCAAAATGGAAAACAGGTATTTTCCCGTTGTATTCGTTTATTAAAACAAAAGAAGGACTGGTAGCAGGAATATTGCAGAGTTTTTTTACAATTCCTTTTATAAAAGTTGTTTTTCCACTTCCAAGTTCACCAGAAAAACCAATTATATCTCCTTTTTTTAATTTTTCAGCAAATTTTTCTCCAATTTTTTCTGTCTCCTTTGCTGAATTTGAAATATATATTCCCCGCATATATTCATTTTACTTTTTATTGAAAAAGAGGTAAAATTTTAATAGGCCTGTTCCGTGCGTGGAGATAAATAGACCTCTTGAGCCAACACTGATAATATTGGGAACCAAGGCCGGGTAGGGCCAACATGCCCGCCAGGTATTGTGGCGGGAAGTTGAAACTATTCGGGGAGGTTCCCACCTCTAAAAGAGGGTCTCAAAGAGGAAATATCTCTGCGGCGGAACGGGCTAATTGTTGAATCTTTTTAAAAGAGGGGGACAGGTGAGAAAGTTAATTGGATTTGTGATTATAATAGGTATAATTTCTGGAGTGTGGTTTAAGTATTCTTCATATGTGAAAAAAGCAAAGGAGGGTGTTCAGGGAAAACCAGAAAGAACAGTGGAAAAGTTTTTAGAAATATCTGAAAACTGGAGCAATATATTGTGGAAAGAAAAAGAAAGGAAAAAAATAATGAAGATAAATGCATTGATGAAAGAGATGAAAAAAGTTAAAAAGGAAGATAAAGAAAAAATAAATAAGATAAAAGAAGAACTTGCCTCTTTTGGGCTGGAAGACCCTTCCTATCTTTTTAAAAACAAAAATTATGGGCTGAGTGCTTTGAATACATTTGTATTATATGAATTCGGCGGATATAAAGTGGGAAAGACAGAAGAAATTGAGAAGAATAAAGCAGGAGTTGAAGTGGAGTTTTATGCCCTTGACTTTATAGGTCTGGGTTCTCTTGCGGAAAAACTAACCAATAAAAAGCAGAGGAGAGGAGCAACTGAAAATATATATTTTCATCTTGAGAAGAAAAGGTATAAATGGTATATTGTCAAAATAGAAGGTCAGATTGGAAGCCTTATAGATGCGGTTTATAAACTAAGAAAATATAAGTAAATGGGAGATTACATTTTCTAATTTAACTCCTTCTGAAATATTGATAAAAAAACAAAATGTTGATATAATAACTATCAGTTAAAAAGGGCAGGTGGCCGAGTGGACAATGGCAGCAGACTGTAAATCTGCCGGCAGTAGCCTTCGGAGGTTCGAATCCTCCCCTGCCCACTTAGTTTGGAAGTAAAACTGTAGAAGGATAGAGTTGATGGTTGAAAATTTGGGAGGGAACCAGGATTCGAAGGGAGCCTGTTTACGAATTACGACGGGCAGGAGTAATGAGTAGGCGGGTGGC
>CAZRDZ010000051.1:0-4687 GCA_964599135.1 uncultured bacterium | reverse complement strand
AAAATGAAAATTGAAATAGTAAAAAAATCAGAATTAGGGAAAGAGTTAAATTTTGAAATTGAGAAAAAAATAGTTGACGGAGAGAAGAAGAAGATAATTGAGGATTTAAAAAAAGAAGCAGTAATAGAAGGTTTTAGAAAAGGGAAAGCACCTGATGAGTTAGTTGAGAAAAAATATGCTTCTGCAATTCAGGAACAACTTATCAGAAAGTTGATTACTGATGCGTATGTAAAAGCAATAAAAGAAAATAATCTCAATCCTATTGTCCAGCCAGATGTTTATGATGTAAAGTTTGATGATAATGGAAATCTTCTGTTTAAAATTTACATTGAAGAAAAACCAGAAGTCCAGATGAAAAAATATAAAGAAATTCCTGTTAAAAAAGTTAAAGTAGAGCCAGTAAGTGATAAAATGGTTGAGGATGTTCTGAAAGAATGGGAAAAAAGACCTGATATGAAAGCAGCCCTTATTGACCTTGAAAAAAGAAAAGCCTGGAAGGAAAAAATCAGACAGCAGTTACAGGACTATGCAAAGGCAAAAGCAGAAACAGAAGAAGAGAAACAGTTATGGGATGGAGTGATGAAAGAAACAAATTTTCCTGTTCCAGGGAAACTTGTTAATGAAAGAGCAATGAAATATACAGAAGAACAACTTAAGAGAATGAATTTAAAAGATAAGCCAAAAGAAGAGGTTGAAAAGATAGCAAGAGAAATTTTTGAGAAGGTTAAACCGATTGCTGAAGAAGATGTTAAAAAGTATTTTATTCTTGATAAAATAGGGGAACTGGAAAATATAAAAGTAAGTGAAGAAGAAGTTAAAGAAAGGATTGAACATATAAGTAGAGTTGTAGGTCAACCGTATGAAAAAGTAAAAACTCAACTTGAAAAAGAAGGAAAAATTGAGGATATAAAAGAAGAAATAAGAATTAATAAAGCATATAGAGTTTTGAAAGATAATGCAAATTTTATAGAAAGAGTAGTTTTGCCGGGAGAGAAATAAGGATGAAAAATCAACTTATTCCGTATGTGATCGAACAGACAGAAAGGGGAGAGAGGGCTTATGATATTTATTCACGCCTTTTGAAAGACAGAATAATTTTTATAGGAACTCCTATAACTGATAGTGTTGCAAATGTTGTAATTGCTCAATTTTTGTTTTTACAGAGTGAAGACCCGGAAAAAGATATTCATCTTTATCTTAATACCCCGGGTGGTTCAATAACTTCAGGACTTGCTATTTATGATACAATGCAGTTTGTTTCCTGTGATGTTGCAACTTATTGTATTGGACAGGCAACAAGTATGGGAGCGATACTTCTTGCTGGAGGAACAAAGGGGAAAAGATTTGTCCTTCCTCATAGCAGAGTTATGATACATCAACCATGGGGAGGAGTTGAAGGGACTGCGACAGAGGTAAATATTCATACAAAAGAGATGTTGCGACTTAGAAAAATAGTAAATGAAATTCTATCACTCCATACTGGCCAACCCATTAAGAAAATAGCAAAGGATACAGAAAGAGATTATTTTATGAGTGCGGAAGAAGCAGTAAAGTATGGAATAAGTGATAAAATTATCCAGTCAGAAAAGATAAAGAAAATTTCAGGGAAATGAGAAAATGGCTATTGTGAAAAAGAGAAATATAAAAAAGATAAATCCCTGTATTCCATTAAGAGACCTTGTTATTTTCCCTCATATGGTAGTTCCTCTTCTTGTTGGGAGAACCCGTTCCTTAAATGCTGTTGAGGAGTCGTTGAACAATAATGGATATATAGTTATCGCATTCCAGAAAAATCCTCTTGTAGAAGACCCAACGATTGATGACCTTTATACAACGGGTGTTCTGGCAAAGGTTATTCAGAGTATTAAAGAGCCAAGTGGTGTGATGAAAATTCTTGTTGAGGTGCTTGAAAGAGTCAGGATTAAAAATTTTGTTGGGAATAAAAAATATTATTATGCTTCAATTGAAGTAATTAAAGAAGAAAAGGAAAGAGATAAAGAAACAGAAGCACTTATGAGGGTTGTCCTTGACCTTGTTGAGAAGTATATAAATCTTATCCGTTCTGTTCCAAAAGAAATCTATGGGACAATTTCTTTAATAGAAGAGCCATCAAAATTCTGTGATACAATAGCCGGGTATATGCCATTAAAAGTAAAAGATAAGGCAAGAGTTATAGAAACAATCCCGATAAAGGAAAGGTTACGATTACTTATTGAAATTTTCAATAATGAAATAGGAGTTCTTGAAGTTCAGAAAAAAATTCAGGATAAGGTTGTAAAAAAAATAGAGGAAACACAGAAGCAGTATTTTCTTCATGAGCAACTCAAAGAAATACAGAAAGAACTTGGGAAAGAAGGAGAAAGTCCTGAAACTTCACAACTTAAGGAAAAAATTTTAAAGGCAAAAATGCCTAAAAATGTGGAAAATAAGGCGATGGAGGAACTTTCTCGTCTTTCTAAAATGATGCCAATGAGTCCTGAAGCGACAGTTGTAAGAACATACCTTGAGTGGTTAATAAATTTACCCTGGCAGGCCTCTACAGAAGATAACATTGATATTTCCCATGCAGAGGAAATTTTAAATGAAGACCACTATGGACTTGAAAAAGTAAAAGAGAGAATTCTTGAGTATCTTGCGGTGAAGAAAAAAACAAATTCCTTAAAAGGTCCTATACTTTGCTTTGTTGGTCCTCCAGGAGTTGGGAAAACATCTCTTGGAAAGTCAATTGCAAGAGCACTTGGAAGGAAGTTTGTGAGGATTTCTCTTGGTGGTATAAGAGATGAAGCAGAAATAAGAGGGCACAGGAGAACATATATTGGGGCTTTACCTGGAAGGATTATTCAATCATTGAGAAAAGTTGGAGTTAATAATCCTGTTTTTTTACTTGATGAAGTTGATAAACTTGGAAAAGATTTCAGAGGGGACCCTGCTTCTGCTCTTCTTGAAGTTCTTGACCCTGAACAAAATCATAGTTTTTCAGACCATTATCTTGAAGTTGAATTTGACCTTTCAAAAGTCCTATTCATAACAACAGCAAATACTCAATTTACTATCCCACCTGCGCTTCTTGACAGAATGGAGATAATTTCAATTCCTGGATATACTGTCTGGGAGAAGAAAGAAATTGCAAAGCATTTTTTAATTCCAAAGCAGATTAAGGAGCATGGTTTAAAAGAAGAAGAGATAAAATTTTCTGATGGAGCAATAATAAAAATAATAAAGAACTATACAAAAGAGGCAGGTGTTAGAAATCTTGAGAGAGAAATAGCAAATATTTGTAGAAAAGTGACAAGGAAAATAGTTCAGGATAATAAAAAGAAAAAATACATTATAAATTCAAAGAATGTTGAAAAGTTTCTTGGCGTGGAGAAATTTACTGAAACAGAGGTTGAAAAAGAGCCAAAAATTGGAATTGCAACTGGTATGGCATGGACTGAATATGGAGGAGAAATACTTTTTACAGAAGTTTTAACAATGAAAGGAAAGGGTAATCTTATTCTCACAGGACAACTTGGAGATGTTATGAAAGAATCAGCACAGGCAGCATTAAGTTATGTGAGGGCTCATGCAGAGGAATTCGGTATAAAACCGGATTTTTATAAAAACACAGATATTCATGTGCATGTTCCTGAAGGAGCAATTCCAAAAGATGGACCATCAGCAGGGATAACAATTGTAACTGCTCTTGTTTCTGTTTTATCAGGGAGACCGGTCAGAGGAGATGTATCTATGACAGGGGAAATAACTTTAAGAGGGAAAGTTTTAAAAATAGGTGGATTGAAATCAAAAATTCTTGCTGCTCATATAGCAGGAATAAAAAAAGTTATAATACCTGAAGGGAATAAAAAGGACTTGCAGAATATACCAAAGAGAATAAGAGAAGAACTTGAATTTGTTTATGTTAAAGATATAAAAGAGGTTATTGAGAATGCGATAGTGAATGGAAAGGAGGAGAAATGAGAAAGAAGAGATTATTTACTCCAGGTCCGACATCAATTCCTGAAGAAATACTTCTTGAGATGGCACAGCCAATTATTCATCACAGAACAGATGAATTCAAAGCAATTGCAAAGGATGTTTTTGATGGTTTGAAGTATATTTTTCAGACACAGGAGGATGTTTTTATTATTGCTTCTTCCGGAACAGGTGCAATGGAAACATCAATTGTTAATCTTTTTTCAAAAGGAGATAAAATAGCAGTTATTTGTGGTGGGAAATTTGGAAAAAGGTTTGCTGAAATAGGAACTGCTTATGGAGTTGATGTAGTGAAGATAGAAATTGAATGGGGGGAAACTTTAAAACCTGAAGAAGTGGAAAAAATAATTGAAGAAAATCCAGATGTCAGGGGATTTTTTACTCCTTTATGTGAAACATCAACAGGGACTGCTTTTGATATAGAAGGTTATGGGAAAGTTATTTCTAAATTTTCTGATGTGGTTTTAGTTGTTGATGGTATAAGTTCAGTTGGAGCAGTTCCCTGCTATATGGATAAATGGGGAGTGGATGTTCTGATAACTGGTTCTCAGAAAGCACTTATGCTTCCACCCGGACTTTCTTTCATTTCTCTAAGTGAGAAGGCATGGAAAAAGGTTGAAAATTCTAATCTGCCGAAATATTATCTTGATTTGAAAAAATATAAAAAATCAATTGAGAAAAATGATTTCCCATTTACAATACCTGTTTCTCT
>CAZRDZ010000050.1:0-7454 GCA_964599135.1 uncultured bacterium | reverse complement strand
TGCATCAGGAACTTTTATAAGTGGAGCAACTTTTCTATTTTTATCAACTTCATCTCTTTTTATAACATCCTTTTTTATCTTCTCAATATCACCTTCAATTCCCATTTCTTTAAGTTGTAAATATCTCCTTTTTGCTCTTTCATCAACTGAAGCATCAAGATAAATTTTTATCTGTGCATCAGGGAAAACTTTGCTTCCAATATCTCTTCCTTCCATAACTACATTAAATTTTTTTCTGAAATCTCTCTGCATTTTCCAGAGTATTTCTCTTATTTTTAGAATTGATGCGACATACTTTGTATTCTTGCCAACCTCTTCTTTTCTTATCTCATTACTGACATCTTCTCCATCCATTATTACCCTATATTTTCCATCTTTATTTTCAAGTTCAATCTTTGTATTTTGAGCCATTTTAACAAGTTTATCTTCATCATCCCAGTTAATTTTTTCCCTCATTGCTTTTAAAGTTAAACATCTATACATCGCTCCTGTATCTATATAAAGAAAACCAAGTTTTTCAGCAACAAGTTTTGCAACTGTGCTTTTCCCTGCTCCAGCGGGACCATCAATTGCTATTACAATGTTTTTCATAATTCCATTATTTCTTTTTCTTTACTTTCTGTCTTTTTATCAATTTCTTCAATATATTTATCAGTTATTTTCTGGATTTCCTCTATTCCTCTGTACATATCATCTTCTGAAATTTCTCCATTCTTTTCTTTTTCTTTTAACTTCGCATTTGCTTCTCTTCTTACTTCTCTTATTTCAATTTTCGCTTCTTCACTCATTTTATGGAGGATTTTTACAATTTCTTTCCTTCTTTCTTCGCTTAAAGGAGGAACAGGTATTCTTATAACATTCCCATCAGACATAGGATTAAGTCCAATATTACTTAACTGAATTGCTTTTACAATTTCATTTATAATATTTTTATCCCAGGGCTGGATTACAAGAAGTTGCGGTTGCGGTATTGTTATTGTTGCGATTTGATTTATAGGGAGTTTTGAACCATAATATTCAACCACAATTCCTTCAAGAAGTGAAACAGATGCTCTTCCAATTCTTAAAGTCCCTATTTCTTTTGTAAAGAAATCAACTGCTCCTTTCATTTTACTCTCAACTTCTTTAACAATTTTATCTTTCATAAAGCCCTCCCTTTATTCACTCACAATTGTTTTTTTGCCCTTTCCACAGACAACTTTTTTAAGATTTCCTTTTTTGAATAGATTGAAAACAACAATTGGAATATTATTTTCCATACATAGAGAAATTGCAGTGCTATCCATAATTTTTAATCTATTCTGTAGTATTTCCATATAACTCAGTTTTTCATATCTCTTTGCATCGTGGCTTTTTAATGGGTCAGCACTGTAAACTCCGTCAACTTTTGTTGCTTTTAAAATTACCTCTGCCTTCACCTCAACTGCTTTAAGAGCAGCAGCAGTGTCAGTTGTAAAATAGGGATTTCCTGTGCCTCCCACGAAAATTACAATTCTTCCTTTCTCAAGATGTCTTATTGCCCTTCTTCTTATGTATGGCTCACAGAACTCTCTCATTTCAAAAGCGCTTAAGACCCTTGTATCAAGGCCTTTTTTCTCAAGACAATTCTGGAGAGCAAGTCCATTTATGACTGTTGCAAGCATCCCCATATAATCAGCAGTGACAGAATCAATTACATTTTTATCTCTTTGACTGCCTCTATAAATATTTCCACCACCAACAACAACTGCGATTTCACAACCCATTTCTTTAACACTTTTAATTTCTTCAGAGATGGATATAAGTGCAGAAGAACTTATTCCTGCCTTCTTTTTGCCAAGGAGTGCTTCTCCTGAAAGTTTTAAAAGTATTCGTTTATAAACTGGTTTCATTTTTTTCTCGGATAAAGTATTTCTCTTTTTCCTGTTTTTATCCCAGATGGAACTCTTTTGTTTATTGAAGAAAAGGTATTATTATTTATTTTACCTTCTATCCCAAGCATATAGAAAATTTTTTCAACAGTTTGTGGAATAAAAGGAGTAAGCATTAATGATGAGTTTTTTATCCCCTCAATGACTGAATAAAGAATTTTATCTGGATTTTCTGTTGTTTCTCTCCAGGGTGCTTTTTCATCAAGATATTTATTGAGGAAACTTATAAGTTTCCAGACTTCTTCTATTGCATCAGAAAAAGATATTTTCTCCATCTTTCTTTTATAGTTTTCAAAAACTTCTTCTGTAAGATTTATAATTTTATCATCACAGGGTGTATCAGGAATAATTCCATCACATTTTTTTTCAATAAGATTAAGTGTTCTGTTCAATAAATTTCCAAGGTCATTTACAAGGTCGCTGTTATATCTCTTTTTAAAACTTCCTTCAGAATATTCTCCATCAAGCCCAAATGGAACTTCTCTCATAATAAAATATCTGAAAGGGTCAACTCCATACTCACTTATAAAATTATCTGGAGAGACAACATTGCCTTTTGATTTAGATATTTTTTCTTTTCCCATTATCCACCAACCATGAGCAAAAATTGTTTTTGGAAGCGGAAGTCCAAGTGCCATTATAATTGCAGGCCAGATAATATGGTGAAATCTCATTATATCTTTTCCAATGAGTTGAATATCCGCTGGCCAGTATTTTTCAAATATTTCATTATCGTAAAGATAGCCAATACCACTTAAATAATTTAGAAGAGCATCGAACCACACATAAATTGTATAATTTTTATCAATCGGACAGGGGATACCCCATTTTACATTTTTCCTTGTTATACTTAAGTCCTGCAATCCACTTTTTATAAAATTTACTACTTCTTTTTTTCTAAAATCAGGTTTAACAAATTCACTTTCTTCAATAAATTTTAAAAGTTTTTCAGAATATGAAGACAAACGGAAAAAATAGGATGGTTCAGAAATTTTCTCAACTTTTCTTTTACAGTCAGGACAAATTGGATTTTTTTCATCTTCAGGAATGACATAACTTTCACAGTGAATACAATAATATCCATGGTATTCTCCCCTGTAAACATCTCCTTTTTCATATAGTTTTAAGAATACCTTTTTAACAATTTCTTCATGCTGTTTTTCTGTTGTTCTTATAAATTTTGTGTATGATATATTCAATTTCTGCCATGTGTCTTTATATACTTGAGATGTTCTGTCAGCAAGTTCTTCTGGTGTTAAATTTTCCTTTTCTGCTGCAGTTGCAATTTTTTCGCCATGTTCATCTGTTCCAGTAAGAAAGAAAACATCATATTCCCTCATTCTATAAAACCTTGCAAGACAATCAGCAGCAACAGTTGTATAAGTATGCCCTATGTGTGGCTTCGCATTCACATAATAAAGAGGAGTTGTTATATAAAATTTCATTTTTTTTCTACCTTTTCTTTTTTATAAAATTCTTCTTCATATTTTAAGCAACAAAGTAACCTACCACAAAGCCCTGTTATCTTGTTTAAGTCAAGAGGAAGTTTCTGATTTTTTACCATTCTCATTGTTATTGAATCAAATTTTTTTAAGAAATTATGGCAACAAAGGGGACGACCACATATTCCATATCCACCTTTTATTTTTGCTTCATCTCTTAGTCCAATCTGTTTCATTTCAATCCTGCAATTGAAAATCTTTGCAAGGTCTCTTACAAGTTTTCTAAAATCAACTCTTCCTTCAGCCCAGTAATAAAAAGTTATTTTTGTTCTATCAAAAGAATATTCAACATCTATCAGTTTCATTGGAAGATTATGGAATTTTATTTTTTCTACACATATATCAAATGCTTCTTTCTTCTTTGCTAAATTTTCATGAATTACTGCTATATCTCTATCTGTTAATTTCCTTGAAATCTTTCCGGATATTGTATGTGGGAAGATACCTTTTGTCTCCACAAATCTGTAAATTCTTCCATAATCAATTGTTCCCTGCGTAAACTCAATAATAACAAAATCTCCCTTTTTTACACTTATATCCTGTGGAACTTTAAAATATAAAAGTTTATCACCTTTTCTTATTTCTACTTCTGCAATTCTATCCATTTTTCATATGTCTTACAAAGTTTTTTTTCCTCAATTGAAACAGGAACAAGTTTTTTACTTTTTTCATAAAAATATTCAAACTTTTCTTTTTTATTTATACTTTTATAAAACATTGCTATTTCAAGATTAAACTGTTTTTTATTTGGATAAAGCTCAATAAGTTTCAAATACATTCTTTCACTTTCTTTTATTTTACCTATTTTCTGATATAAAAAGGCAAGTTCTCTGTATCCTTTTATAAAATAAGGGTTCAGATAAATAGATGTTAAAAATTGTTTTTCACTATCACTCAGATACTTCTTGTTTTCCTCATTTATTCCCATCTGGTAAAATATCTTCCCTTTAAGAAAATAAACTTCATAATAAGGATAAAATTTTTCTGCTTTATCCAGTAAGTAAATTTTTAAATTATTATTTTTCAAATTTTTACTATATTCTATATTTTTAAGACATAAACTATACTTCAAATATCCTGCTCCCATAAATGATAAGATAATAATAAAATATAATGGGAAGAGTGTCAACTTTACCTTTTTTAACTTATCTTTTAATAAAATAGATGAAATTCCTGCAAGAAGAAAAAAGAGGAAGGAAGAAGATGGGTCAACAAAATCAAAATCAATCATATTATGAAGAAAAAGAGAGAGAAAAGAAAATCCAATTCCATAAAGATAAAAGTTTTCTTTCCCATTTTTAAAAACCCTATATGGAACAAGAAAAAGAAAAGAGAAAAGAAGGATAACTCCGAGAATACCATTTTCAGTTAGTGTTTCAAAAAATAAACTGTGAGCATGTTTTGCTTCCATACTCTGGGGCAACTTATATTTCAGGTAGAGGAATCTAAAATTTTCAGGTCCTATACCAAGTAATGGTTTTTCTTTAAAAACATATATACTGCTTTTCCAGTATAGTAATCTATCTATAAAAGAATTAATATGAGGGAAAATACCGACTTTATATGCAATAGTAATAATAAAAATTTCTATTATAAAAAAGATTGGCAAAGTTCTGATAAAAATTTTTTTTGGAAAAATCAGGAAAAGAACAATGATATGAAAAACAAAAATGAATACAGAAAGACCTCCGATTGAGCCAGTAAGGATTAAATTATAAAAAGCAATAAAGAAAACAGCCCATGAAAAAAACTTTATATAAAAGTTCTTTTCAAAAGTAGTAAAATATGAAAGTGGCAGAACTGTTAGAAGAAATGAAGCATAAACATTTGGGTATATAAATCTTGAAAATATCCTGTTGCTTTCAAGTCGTTCAAGAAATGTTGGGGGAAGTTTCTCTAATAATTCTTTATGAGAGAAGACAAATTTCCTTGTTATTTCAAATCCCCAGTAATACTGATAAATTCCATAAATTCCAAGGACAAAGCAGGTAAAAAAAAGTGTATAAATCAGATATTTTGTATCACTATCTTTTAATTTACCCACTAAAATTATAAGACAAAGAAAAGACAGAATATTGGCATTATAAAAAATTCCACTTCCTTTAACTGGTGAAATACCAGAGGAAATGATGGAAAAAAGTATGAAGAGAAAGAAAAGAAAGTGTGATAATAATAAATCTTCTGTATATTTTTTTTGGATTAAATACACAATTATTGTTATGGAAAAAAGAGAAAAGACAAGGAAAAGATTTATTGATGGATAACTTATACCATCATACCATATCCTTAAAAAAATGAACAAACAAAGAAAAATCATAAGAATTTTTGAGAAATAGTTCTTTTCTTTTTTAATTTTCTTTTTCATTCAAAAGACCTGTTATTTCATTTAAACATTCAATTTTATTTTCTTCAAGATACGATGAAAGCGAATAAAAAATATCTTCAATAATATCTGAATTTGCAAAAAAACTACTTCCTACTCCAATTGCATTTGCTCCCAACAAAATATACTCAATTGCATCTTTCCCGTTTGTAATTCCACCTATTCCAATTATTGGTATATGAATTTTTTTATAAACATTGTAAACACAATAAAGTCCAATTGGTTTTATACACTGACCTGAAATTCCCCCTTCAATTATCTTTTTTCTTTTCCAGTCAAAAACAACCCCTTTAACAGTATTTATAAGAGATAAAATATCTGTTCCACCTTCTTCAACTGCACAAGCAATTTCTACAATATCTGTAACATTTGGAGAAATTTTAGAAATTACAGGAAACTTACTTACCTTTTTAATTTCCTTTACAACAGAAAATGCTTTTTCAGGACTTTGAGAAATCATTTTTTTCTCTCTTTCAAAATTCGGACAGGAAAGGTTTAATTCAATTGCATCAATTTTAATAGTATTAATTTTTTCAACAATTTTTATCATATTTTCAAGAGTTCTATCTGTAATACTGACAAAAATTTTAATTCCTTCCTTTCTTAATCTTTCAAGAGAAGGATATATTTTTTCACAGAAATAATTCACCCCGGGATTTTGTAAGCCGATACTGTTAATCATTCCACAGGGGATTTCTGCAATTCTTGGTTGTGGATTGCCTTTCCATTTTTCATAAGTTATTGTTTTTGTTGTTATAGCGCCTATTTTTTTATAATCAATGAAATCAAATTTTTCAGTTCCATATCCAAAAGTTCCACTTACCATAACTATTGGAGAATTCAACTTTAATTTATCCGCTTTTACCTTCAAATTCACTTCCATATTATTTCCTCGCTTTTAAAAACAGGTCCATCCTTACATACTCTTTTGTAATCCCACCCATCTGATGTTTTTACTTTAATCACACATCCATAACACAGTCCCATTCCACAACCCATAATATTTTCAAGTGTCATATAAGCAGGTATTTTTCTCTTTTTTGAAAATTCAGATAATTTTTTCAATAGAATTTCAGGACCTCCACAATAAATAATATCTGGTTTTCCTTCTTTTTTTATTATGTTTTTAAGAATAGAAAATATAGTGCCTTTATATCCATAACTTCCATCATCAGTTGCAAATATATATTCAGGTCCACAGGGTAATAGTTCAAAAAATAAAAAATTTTTCTTTTTTGTCCCATAGAAAAAAGTTATTTTTTTCTTTTTTAATTTTTCAGTTAGATAAATCAGGGGAGCAACTCCCACACCACCTCCAACAATCCATATATTTTTTGTATTTTTATCAACTTTAAATCCATTTCCACAGGGTCCAAGAACATTTAAAACTGTTCCTGGAGTCATTTCTGATAACCTTTTTGTTCCTTCCCCAACTACTTTATATAGAACTGTTATGGAATTTTTATCAACTTTGCATAAGGAAAAAGGTCTTCTTAAAAAATATGGGGGGATTTTTATCATAATAAACTGGCCTGGCTTGAAATCTTTAATAAATTTATTTTCAATCCTTAAAAGAAAATGCTCTCTTTCAAGTTTTCTATTTTCAATAATTTTACAATTTTTCATTTCCATCTTTAAAATTATACCATAAATCAGATT
>CAZRDZ010000049.1:3644-7558 GCA_964599135.1 uncultured bacterium | reverse complement strand
TCTTACTTCCGTCTATAGATTTTAACAATTTTCTCTAATTTTCAAAAAATCGGTCAATCAAGTTCTATAAAGTCATTAATTCGCAATTTTTCCCATTCTTCTTTTTCACCCTTCAGATAATAGTTGAAAAATGCTTCAACATATCTTACTTCCCTTGAGCCAAAACCTGTTCCATGACCTGCTTCCTTAAGTTTTATTAAAGTTACATCCACTCCTTTTTCTTTCAACTTACTGTAGAGAATTTCGCTCTGCTTAAATGGAACAATTGTATCTTTTCCTCCATGCATTATAAGAAATGGAGGGCTCTCTTTTGAAACATAATAAACAGAACTTGCTTCTTTCATAAGTTTTCTTCTTTCTTTTACATTTTCACTAAGAAGGAATTTCCCTCTTAAACCTGAACGCTCTGAATGAGAACTCAAAAAATCCGTAGGTCCAAACCAATCACATACAGCAGATACTTTTGATGAATATCCATACCAGCCACCACTTTCATTATATTTATCAATATTTCCGGTTGTCCCAAGAAGAGAAACGAGATGCCCCCCGGCAGATGTTCCCCAAACACCTATTTTTTCTGGATTGATATTGTATTTTTTAGAATTTGCTTTCAAAAATCTTATAGCACATTTACAATCTTCTATTTGAGCAGGAAATTTTGATTCTGGAGCCAACCTATAATTTATTGAAACACAGAAATATCCTTTCTCAGCAAATGGAATTAACTTTCTATCACCACCTTTTTTGTCTCCTTTTGTCCATCCACCACCGTGAACAAAAACTATAACAGGCATTGGAATTTCAGATGTTTCTTTTGGCTTAACAATATCAAGTAAAAGTTCTTTATCATCCACTTTACCATAGACAACATCTTTTATTATCTCAACTTTTTCAGAATAAATTCTTCCCTTTCTTTTTGCTTTCGCTTTTATTATTTCATCTTTTGTTATCTTCCCATCTTTATTTATATCAAGGAAGTTAAAAAATCTGAATGAACCTTTAAACTCTTCTTTCGTTATAACTCCATCTCCATTTATATCCAATTTTTTTAACTCTCCATAGCAAGAAAAAATTGAAATGAAAACAAAAACAAAAATAAATTTTTTCATATTAATCTCCTTTTCTTTTTAGACGGAAAAAATTAGTTGCTGTTTATTCAAGGGAGAAATTATGGAAGGAAAGAATTCTCTTTTCTGTTATTATCACATCCATTTTACAATCATTTTCTTCAACAGGAAGTTTTTCGTCCAGAACCTGAAAATCAAAAGCAAGAGCAACTTTGAAAATTTTTTTGAAGAGATGGAAAAATCTATCGTAAAAACCGCCTCCCATTCCTATTCTGTGCCCATAAATATCAAAAGCCACTCCGGGTGTTATTGACAAATTTACTACTTCAAAGGCAATAATACTGGATTCTTTTGGCTGTGGAATTTTTTTAGTAAAATCAATATCAGAAAATGATGAAATCCTTACTGGAATTAAAAAATTATTTTTCCAATCAATTTCAGGAATACAGACAACTCTACCATTTGAAAGAAGTGTTTTTATAATTGTATCTGTTTTAACTTCCCTATCAAAGTGAACATAACATAGAAAAACAAAAAAGTTTTTGAAATAAGAACTTTCAAGAAATTTTTTCTGTATTATCAAACTTTTCTCTTCCCACTCATCTTTACTCATCTCCTTTCTTTTTTTCTTCATTATCTCCCTTATTTCTTTTTTCGTACTCATTTTTAATCCTTTCAATAAATTTTAAATAGTTTTTTATTCTTCTTTCATACCCCATATCTGAAGGTGTATAAAATTTTTTATATTTTATCATATATTTTTGTGGAAAATAATGGTAAGGATAATCGTGAGGATAGATATAACCCTTTCCTCTTCCAAGTTCTTCTGCTCCCCTGTATCCTTTATGTCGTAGATGTTCTGGAACTGGTTGTGATTTTTCTTTTTCCACTTCCTCAATTGCTTTTTCAATTGCCAGATAGGAAGAATTGCTTTTTGGAGCAGTTGAAACATAAATTGTCGCCTGTGCAAGAATAATTTTACTTTCTGGCATCCCAATAACTTCAACTGCCTGATAACAAGCGTTTGCTATCAGCAATGCTTGAGGGTCTGCATTTCCAACATCTTCACTGGCACATATCAGAATTCTTCTTGCTATAAACCTTGGGTCTTCTCCACTGACTATCATTCTCGCAAGATAATAAAGAGCAGCATCAGGGTCAGAACCTCTCATACTTTTTATAAAAGCAGAAATAATATCATAATGCTGGTCTTCTCTGTCATATAAAATATGTTTTTTCTGGATACACTCTCTTGCAACTTCAATATTAAAATTTATAAATCCATCTGAATTAAGAGGTGATATTGAAACTCCTGTTTCAAGAAAATTCAATGCTTTTCTTGCATCTCCTTCACTTGCTTTTACAATATATTTTATTGATTCTTCTGTTATTTTTATATTATATCTACCAAGTCCTCTTTTCTTATCTTTAAGTGCATTTTTTAAAATTTTCTCAATATCCCTGTCAGTTAATGGTTTTAACTCAAAGACATTACATCTTGAAAGAAGAGGGGTATTTATATAGAAATATGGATTGTGAGTTGTAGCACCTATTAAAATTATTATTCCTTCTTCAACATCTCTCATTAAAGCATCCTGCTGTAATTTATTAAAATGTGAAATCTCATCAAGAAAAAGGATTGTTGTTTTCCCTGTTTCTTTAAACTTTTCTCTTGCTAAATTAATAATTTCTCTTACATCAGCAACAGTAGAAGTAACTGCATTAAGGAAATAAAATGGTCTTTTCGTCTGTTTTGCAATAAGGAAAGCAAGAGCAGTTTTACCACATCCAGGAGGACCAAATAAAATCATTGAAGAGATATTATCTTTTTCAATAAGTTTTCTTAAAATTTTCCCTTCTCCAAGTAAATGGTCCTGACCAACATATTCATCAATTTTTTCTGGTCTCATTCTTACTGCAAGAGGAATTTTCCGATTCTCTTTACCTTCTGTTTTAAAAAGTTCTTTCATTTTATCAAATATTATGGCAGGAAATTATAGAATTTTCAAATTAAATTATGACCAAACTCGATTTGGATTATAAAGTGGGCGGTACAGGACTCGCCTGTCCGCCGTGCTTTTTGGCGGAAACCTGTGACCTCTTCGTTCACAGAATTTAACAACTTTTCAAAATTCAATTACTTTCCTTTATTTTTTTGTTTTCAGTGGGCGGTACAGGACTCGCCTGTCCGCCGTGCTTTTTGGCGGAAACCTGTGACCTCTTCGTTCACAGAATTTAACAACTTTTCAAAATTCAATTACTTTCCTTTATTTTTTTGTTTTCAGTGGGCGGTACAGGACTCGAACCTGTGACCTCCACGATGTCAACGTGGCACTCTAACCAACTGAGCTAACCGCCCTTATTTTAATATATTATAATACTTTTTCTTCTGCTTTATCAATATTTCGTATTTAATACAATAAATCCAGATGAAAAGTGCCTGATTATAAAGAAATATAATATTACACAAGGATTTTTCTGAAAAGTAATCAGCAGTGTAGTATAATAAATGTATGGAAAAAGTTGCAGTGGTAAAATGTTCCGGTTATGAAAATGATAAAGTTTCTTCCTCAATAGAGAGAATTTTTGATATTCTTCAATTGCAGAGAAATCAGGATAAAGTTCTTATTAAACCAAATATGCTTTCAGCAAGAAAGCCAGAGGAAGGAGTTACTACCCATCCAGTAATTTTAGAAGAAATAATAAAAAGAGTAAAAGGTAAAGAAATTCTAATTGGTGATAGTCCTGCAAGCGCAAATAAAGAAGTAGAAAAATACTGGGATGAATGCGGATTTAGAAAAGTAAGTGAGAAAACAGGGGCAAAACTTGTAAAATTTTCAAAGTCAA
>CAZRDZ010000049.1:0-3544 GCA_964599135.1 uncultured bacterium | reverse complement strand
TTTAGAAAAGTAAGTGAGAAAACAGGGGCAAAACTTGTAAAATTTTCAAAGTCAAAATTTGTAAAAATAAAAGGAGTTGAAATCCCTTTGTGGGACCAGATTGAAGATTATAAAATTTTCAATATCGCTAAATTTAAAACACATACCCTGACGACACTAACTCTTTCAGTGAAAAATCTATATGGTTTAATACCTGGCTACACAAAAAGTTTATTACACAGTAAATTTATTTCTCCTTATGATTTTTCTTCTTTTCTTGTTGAGTTTTACAAAAAAATTGAAAAATATGTTTATTTCAATCTTGTGGATGGAATTGTATCTATGGAAGGTAATGGTCCATCTAACGGAACTTTGAGAAAAACAGATGTCTTAATCGCAGGAAGAAATGCTATAGCAGTTGATATTATTTGCTGTAAAATTGCAGGAGTAGAGTTAGAAAACATCCCCTATCTTGAAATTTATAAAAGAAAGTATGGCCTTCCTGAGATTGAAGTTGATGGTGATAAAGTGGATAAAATAAAAAATTTCAAACTCCCTTCAACAACAACTTCAAAAATTTTATCAAATCCTTTATTAAAACCATTTTTGAAAATACTTTCAAAAAATTTTTCAATTCAACCAGTAATAAATGAAGAGAAATGTAAGAGGTGCCTTTCCTGTTATTATGTTTGTCCTGTGAAAGCAATATCAAAAAACTTAAAGATAGACAGGAAAAAGTGTATTGGATGTCTCTGCTGTTATGAGGTATGTTCCTATAAAGCAATTGATTTGAAAAAAAGTTTAATAGCAAAAGTTTTTACATAATTTCAAGTTTTCCATCCAAAAAAAGGTAAAACTTATCACTGACATTCTATTTATAAAATGAGGCAAGATAAAATTCATCCTCATCAATTCCCTTTATAAAATGGAAATTAAGGTTCTCTAAAAATTTCCTTAAAACATAAATAGTGGGAACAACATCATCTTTCACTGAAGGATGAACTTTTCTGTGATGAACATTTACTTTTTCTCTTCCATCAGGATGGGAAATAACAAAAATCCCTCCTTTTTTCAAAATTCTGTATATTTCAAGGATTGCTTTTTTCTTATTACTGAAGTGAGGAAAACAGGCATTTGCAATAATTCTATCAAAAAAATTATCAGGAAAAGTTGTCTGATGAATATCTTCCAGAACAGGAATAACATTTTCAGGAAAATTTTTCTCTTTTATTCTTTTTATCATTTCAGAAGAATAATCAATAGCATATACTTTCCCCTTTACTCCAACTTTCTCCAGAATAAATGGAATAAGAATTCCTGTTCCAGAACCAACATCAAGGACAACATTCCCCTTTCTCAATTTTGCCTCTTCAATTACTCTTCTTAACTTCTCCTCAGGAGTATAATTTAATTCATCCCATTTTTTTGAAATTTCATCAAAGAATTTTTTTCTTTTTTCCATTTTTTTGGAGAAAAAACATTTGAAAGTATAAATATAAAAGCAGAAACAAGCACTATTGATGCTCCTGAAGGTATGTTAAAGATCGTGGAAATAAAAAGACCTGTCCAGCAAGATATTACTCCAAACAAACAGGATAGAATATACATCTTTTTAAGATTATAAGTTATCTGATATGCAGAAGCAGCAGGGTTAATAATAAGAGAAAAAACAAGAAGCCCTCCAATTGATTTAAGACAGGCAGTAATAACAATTCCGCTCATAAAAAGCAAAAGATAAAAGAAGACAGTTGCAGGGATTCCACTTGCCTTCGCAAGTGTTTTATTAAAAATTACAGATTGAATTTCCTTATAAAAGAGAAAAACAATTAAAAGAATAAAAATTACAACAGAAAAAAGTATAACAATATCTGAAAAATCTATTGTGAGAATACTCCCCCATAAAAGATTTAATGCCTCTGATTTTGCTCCTGATAAAGCCCCCATAAAGAGAAAAGAAAGCCCGAGAGTTGTGGAAAAGATTATCCCAAGGGAAGTATCAGGATGAAACTTCCCTTTATCAGAAAGAGGACCAAGAATACCTGATGCAATAAAACTGAAGAGAAATGAAAAAGGAAGGAATGGTTTGTTAAGTAAAATTCCAAGAAGTGCACCAGCAAATGCTGAATGAGAAATCGCCACCCCTATAAAAGATATTCTCAAAAGAAGAACCCATACTCCAACAATTCCACAACTTATGCCTGCAAGAAAACCTGATAGAATTGCTTTTTGAAAAAAAGCAAACTTAAAAATCTCCACTATTTATCCTCCTTAAAAATTCCCCCTTTTCTCCATAATAAATAATCTTTCCCTTTTCAATATATACTACATTATCGCAAAGTTCCTCTATAACCTTTAAATCATGGGAAACTATTAATGTTGTTAAATTTTTTTCATTATGGATTCTAATTATAAGTTCAGAAATTTTCTTTTTTATCTTCCAGTCAAGAAAAGAAAATATCTCATCAAGAAGTAAAATTTCTGGTTTTTGAAATAATGCTCTTGCTATTAATGCCCTTCTTTGTTCTCCTCCTGAAAGTTGCCCAAATGGTTTTTTCAAAAGAGGAGAAATTTCAAGTAATTCAGAGGTCTCTTTCAAAAAATTATAATCTTTCTTATTCGGGAAATGAAAAACTCCTATTCTGCCATATCCACCCATCAAAATTACTTCTTCTGTCAAAGCAGGAATTTTTGTATCTACTTCAATTATTTGAGGAACATATCCTATTTTTTTTCTTAAAGAAACGGATGTAAAAGGAGACAGGGAAATTCCATTTATGTATATTTTCCCCTTCCATATTTTTGCAAGTCCATTTATTGCACAAAGAAGAGTGGTTTTTCCTGCTCCATTTGGTCCAAAAACTCCCACTATATTTCTTTTCTTAACAGAAAAGTTGATATCTGTAAGAATTGTCTCTGATAGATACCCTGCAGAAACATTTACAAGTTCAATACTCTTTTCCATATTTTTTAAAGAGACATTTGAGATTTTCTCTTAATGTTTTAGTTAAATCCTCTGTATTCTTGAAACCACCAGGGAAGTTTGAAAATACAATATGAGGAATTTTCAACTCATCTGAAATGACTTTCCCTGTATCAGGACCTGCTTGAAGATTATCAATAACAATTTCCACTTTTTCCTTTTTTCCTCTCTCAATAAACGAAATAATTTTCTGTGGATTTAAATCCTCTTTTCTACCATAAGTATCAATAACCTCAAAACCAAGATATTTAAGAAGGTCCTCTAAATATTTCTGACAGATTACTTTTTTACCCAAAAATCCATTTTTCTTTATTTTCTCTTTTATTTCACTTTCAAAAGTTATTATCTCCTTTTTTCTAACTAAAAAATTTTTATAAAAATAGTCCTTCTTATCAGGGAATAAATCAGAAACAATTTCCAGAACCTTTTTCAATACTTCTAAATGAACAGGAGGAATTTGCCAGTTTCTCTCTTCTTTAAGAATAAAAACTTTAAATTCTGGATTTTTAACAATTCTTTTTATTTTTTTAAAATAGTTTTCATATCCATGAACAAAAAGATATGGATTTTTCTCAAGAGTTAAAA
>CAZRDZ010000048.1:2598-7561 GCA_964599135.1 uncultured bacterium | reverse complement strand
TATTCTCTTACTCCAACATATTTTAAAGTAAATTCTTTTTTCCCTGTTTCTGCTGTTTTCAAAAGGTCATTAAAAACACCTTTTATATCTTCAATTTTTATATCTCTTCCACCAAGTCCATAAACAAAATCAAGTAAAACTGGTTTTTTATCATAATCATAAAGAGAAGCAGAAATTTCAGAGTAAAGAGGTGAAACAAAACCAGCCATTCCTTCAACTCTCTCCATAACTCCAACTACTTTTAAATTTGAAAGTGCTTTTGCAAGTTGTTCTGCCGGGAATGGTCTGTAAACTCTCAATTTTAAAAGTCCAACTTTTTTCCCTTCTTTTCTCATTTCATCAACTACTTCTTTTGCAGTTCCTGCAGTTGAACCAATAACAACAATCCCTACATCTGCATCATCAAGTTTATATTCTTCAAAAAAACCATAGTATCTGCCAAATTTATCTCCAAACTCTTTCCCTATTTCAGGAATAATTTTTAAAGCACCTTTCATTCCTTCTGCCTGCTGTCTTTTATGTTCAAAATAATAGTCCTGAAGGTCAAGAGCACCTAAAGTTATAGGTTTATCTTCAATTAAACTTTTCAATAAATTATCTCTTTCAGGGGGAGTTCCTATAAATTCTTTAACTTCTTCGTCTGTAAGCATTTCGATTGTTTCAAGACAATGACTTAAAATAAATCCGTCAGTTGTAACCAGAGCAGGTATTTTTACATCAGGATGTTCAGCAATTCTTACTGCCTGAAAAACATTATCGTATGTTTCCTGAACATTTTCTGAATAAATCTGTATCCACCCAGTATCTCTTGCTCCAAATGTATCTGAGTGGTCACAATGGATGTTTATCGGAGAAGAAAGAGCACGATTTACAACTGCCATAACAATTGGAAGTCGCAATCCTGAAGCAATATAAAGCATTTCCCACATAAGAGCAAGCCCCTGGGAAGAAGTCCCTGTCATTGCTCTCGCTCCAGCAGCAGAAGCACCAATGCAGGCACTCATTGCTGAATGTTCACTTTCAACTGCAACAAATTCTGTATCAACAAGACCATCTGCAACAAATTGAGAAAAAATCTGAACAATTTCAGTTGCAGGTGTAATTGGATAAGCAGCCACAACATCTGGATTAATTTGTCTCATTGCTTCAGCAAATGCTTCATTTGCAGTCTTGGCAACCCTATTTTTTACTTTTTCCATTTGTCTCTCCCTTTATTTTTTGCCCTGTAATTTCTCTAAACTTGTTTTTAATTCATTCAATTGCTGAATTATTTTATCTATCTGAACTGAACTTTTCTCAACATCCTCTGAAATTATTTTATACGAAGTTAATTCAGAATTAAGACGGGTTATTTCATCCTGAAGTTTCTTTATTTTATTTTGTGAAACAGCATAACCAATTCCAAAAGCAATCCATCCAGAAATTACAAGAACAAAAATAACCCACTTTAAAAATTTTCTCACTTCTCCTCCATTTTCATCTCAATTGCATCTTTTGGACATTCATAAGCACATATTCCACATCCCTTACAGTAATCATAATTAAAACCTACAAATTTCCCTTTTTCAGAATCAACAATTATTGCTCCATCAGGACAGGATATCCAGCATATAAAACAATGAATACATTTTTCAGGAATATGAACTGGTTTTGTAGTTCTCCAGTTTCCTGTCTTAAATTTAAGAGAAGTTCCTCCTTCTAAAACATCACCTTCTCTTAACTGCTTCCATGTCATTTTCTTTTCTGCCATTTTTTCTCCTTTTTATATCCCTTTTACTTCATTATACGCTCTCTCAATTGCTTTCAAATTTCCTTCAATAACTTCTGGTTTATGTCTGAATTTAACTTCAAGTTTTTTCTTAGTATCCTGGAGTAATTCATTAATATCTATAAGACCAGTTACTTTCACAAGAGCACCCATCATAGGAGTATTTGGAATATCTCTCCCAATTGTTTCAATTGATATTTTTGTTGCATCAACTGTATAGACCTTTCCATTAAAATTTAATTTTTTCTTTATTTCTTCAGGAGTTTCAGATGTATTTACAATAAGTATTCCTTTTTCTGGCTCAAGTCCTTCAAGGACATTAACCTGCTCAATTAAACTTACATCAAGAACCACAACAACATCAGGATTTGTTATTCCAGAATGAATTCTTATAGGTTTTGAACTTATCCTATTAAAGGAAGCAACAGGTGCTCCCATTCTTTCAGGACCATATTCTGGAAATGCCTGGATATACTTTCCAGTTGATACAGCAGCATCTCCAAATAATAAAGCGGCTGTTTTCGCTCCCTGTCCTCCTCTCCCGTGCCATCTTATTTCAAACATTTCTTCCATTTTTCCCCTCTCTTTCAAAATAAAAGAACATAAATGTTTTAATTGTCAAAATTTCAAGTAAACTCACAAAGTAGAAAAACAAAATTTTTATCCCAATGAAATTATTATACACCTTCAAAAAGAAAATACAAAAAAACCAGAAAACCCCAATTATTAAGGTTATTCCTGATATTTCCTTTAAATTTTCTCTAATAAAGTAATAACTCATCTTTACAGAATGGGAAAAATTTGCATCTTTACAAATTATAATTAAAGGCGAAAAAAAAGTCAACAGGATAAAATAAAAAGGAACTGAAAGCCATAAAAGGGTAAGAGTAAAAATTAAAGTTGTTATAAAAAGTGGAGTTGATTTTAAAATATCAATAATACCAAAGGCAATACTTATGAGAATTCCAGCAGAAAATGCAACAAAAATTTTATAGAATAGTATCCTTCCAAAAAAATACCCCCCATCGGTTAAAATTTCTTTCACTTTAAACTTTTCTTTCTTTATTATCTTTTTTATTGTTGAGTAAACACATATTGTCAGATAATTTTCAACAATTAAAAGAGCAATCTGAATTAAGAAAATTATTGAAATATTTTTTGGGAGATTAACTCTTGATATAAAATCACTTATTATTAAATAGAAGAAAATTACTACGGATAAAAGTATTTCTTTTTTGTTTAAATGGAGTGAATATTTGAGAAAAGAAATAACAGAAATAAAATATTTCTGGATATATTGTTTCCTGGATGTTAAATTCATTTATTATTAAATCCCTCTTTTATCAAATCAGAAACAATTGTGGACACATTCTCAATATTTACTTCTTTATACTTCTTTTCTTTTCTCTTTCTAATTTCAACTTTTCCTTCTTTTACTTTCTTGCCAACAACAATTATAACAGGAATACCAATAAGTTCTGCATCTGTAAATTTCACTCCTGCTGTTTCATTTCTATCATCAATTAAAACCTCTATTTTTTCATTTAAAAGATTGTTATATATTTTTTCCCCTGCTTCCTTTACATAACTTTCCTCAATAACAGGAATTACAATAACCTGAAAAGGAGCAATAGATACTGGCCATATAATCCCACTTTCATCATAACTTCCTTCAATAACAGCAGCAACAATTCTACTCACTCCAATACCATAGCATCCCATCACCATTGGTTTTTCTTTCCCATCTTTATCAATAAATTTTGTTTTCATTGAATTACTGTATTCAGTGCCAAGTTTAAAAATATGCCCTACTTCAAGTTCACTTAAGGCACCTTCAGCAATAAATTCTTCTGAAAACTTCCCTCCTATTACTCCTGAATCAGCCATCTGAATGGTTGTTTTAAGTCCACATTTTGAAAAAATTTTTATGTATGTCTCTTTCATTTTCTGATATGACTCATCAAGTCCCTTTTCATCAATATCAAAACTGTAAGCATCCTTCATCAAAAATTCTCTTGCCCTTATAACTCCAAATCTTGGTCTTATTTCATCTCTGAATTTTGTCTGAATCTGGTAAAGCAAAAGAGGAAGTTGTTTCCAGCTTCTTACATATTTTCTTACAAGGTCAGTTATAACCTCTTCATGAGTTGGACCAAAAATCATCTCTCTTTTGTGTCTGTCAACAAACATTATCATATCTTTTCCCATTTTTTCATATCTTCCACTTTCTTTCCATAAGGAAGACGGCTGGAGAGATGGCATTAAAATTTCTATTCCACCTGCTCTGTTCATTTCCTCCCTTATAATATTTTCAACTTTCTTTAAAACTCTATATCCAAGTGGGAGATATGTATAAACACCAGAAGCAACTTTATCAATAAAGCCTCCTCTTAACATAAGTTTATGGCTGACACTTTCTGCCTCTTTAGGTGCTTCTTTTAATGTGGGAATAAAATAATTACTCCATCTCATTTCTTTCTCCTTTCCTCTTATTATACTTTATTTTAAAGGAGAAAAAAATATGGTAAAATATCGCTATGAATCTAATTGAGTTTTATAAAGGTCTTAATGAAAAGAAAAAGATAATTTTCTGGGTTGCAATTTCCATTATTTTTCTTTCAATTTTAAGAGTTTCTGTCTGGAAAGTGAGAACAAAGAAAACACCAACTATAAAGAAAATTTTTAAACAGATTTATCTTCCTGATAAGAAAAAGAAAATAGAGGGTATATATGCAATTGGTAAACTGAAAAAAGAAAAATATTTACCTGAAATAGAAAAAATTTTCAAAAGGACAACTGACCCTGATGTAAAAAGGGTTTCTGCCTGGGCAATAGGTGTAATAGATATAAATAAACTTAAAAGTTATTTAGAAAGTCAAAATAAAGAAGAAAAAGAAGTAGTTATTGAGACACTTTTGAAAATTGATAAAAATAATATTGATTTTCTTGTTGATAGATTTTCAAAAGAGGATAAAGATACAAAATTGTATATAATGGATTTTATGGAAAAGGAAAAATATGCTGATAAACTTATGGATATTTCAGAAGATACAGATGAAGAAAAAGAGATAAGAGAAAAAGCGTTGAGTATGCTTGAAAAAGTAGGCAGGAGTGAATATGAGTCAAGATTGTGGAATTTATATTATAATGACACGGATAAGGACATACAGAAAGCAGCATACAAAACAATAAAAG
>CAZRDZ010000048.1:0-2498 GCA_964599135.1 uncultured bacterium | reverse complement strand
GGATTATAAAGGGGGTTAACCCCTTTACGTACAAAATTCTGTTTTTTAAAATTTTGTAAATGGAAAAGAAAAGAACTGATTTTATAAGAGAAATAATTTTGAGAGATATTGAAACAGGAAAATATGGAGGGAAAGTTCATACCCGTTTTCCGCCTGAACCAAATGGATATCTTCATATTGGACATGCAAAAGCAATTTATATAAATTTCTCAATTGCTGAAGAATTCGCTGGTATTTGTAATTTAAGATTTGACGATACAGACCCTGAAAAAGAAACAGAAGAGTTTGTTGAATCAATAATAAGAGATGTGAAATGGCTTGGATATGACTGGGGGGTTCATCTCTATTTTGCATCTGATTATTTTGAGAAATTTTACCAGTATGCAGTAGAATTGATAAAAAAAGGGAAAGCATATGTTTGTCATCTTAAACCAGATGAGATAAGGGAGTACAGAGGGACTCTTACAGAAGAGGGAAAAGAAAGCCCATATAGAAATAGAAGTGTTGAAGAAAACTTAAAACTTTTTGAGAAAATGAGAAATGGTGACTTTGAAGAAGGAGAATGTGTTTTAAGAGCGAAAATAGATATGAAGCATCCAAATATTCTTATGAGAGACCCTGTGATGTACCGAATAAAAAAAGTGCCTCATTACAGACAGGGAAATAAATGGTGTATTTACCCAACATATGATTTTGCTCACTGCCTTGAGGACTCAATAGAAGGAATAACTCACTCCTTATGCACAACTGAATTTGAAGTCCACAGACCTTTATACGACTGGTTTTTAGAACAACTTTCAATTCATCATCCAAGACAGATTGAATTTGCACCTTTAAATTTAACATATACAATTTTGAGTAAAAGGAAATTGACTGAACTTGTTGAGAAAAAATATGTAAACGGATGGGATGACCCGAGAATGCCAACAATTTCAGGAATGAGAAGAAGAGGATATACACCAGAGAGTATTAAAAATTTCTGTAAGGCAATAGGGTTATCAAAGACAGAATCACTTGTTAATATTGAACTTCTTCAGCATTTTGTTAGAGAACATTTAAATAAGATATGCAACAGAGTTATGGTTGTATTAAATCCGATAAAAGTTGTAATAACAAATTTCCCTGAAGGTAAAATTGAATATCTTGATGCAATAAATAATCCAGAAGATGAGAAAGCAGGGACAAGGAAAGTCCCTTTTACAAAAGAAATTTATATTGAAAAAGATGATTTTATGGAAAGGCCAGTTCCAAAGTTTTATCGCCTTTCCCCGGGGAGAGAAGTAAGATTGAGATATGCTTATTTTATAAAATGTGAAAAAGTTATAAAGGATGAAAATGGAGAAATAAAAGAAATCCATTGCACTTATGACCCGGATACAAAAGGAGGGAATGCGCCTGATGGGAGGAAAGTTAAGGCAACATTACACTGGGTTTCTGCTTCAGAAAATATCCCTGTGGAAGTCCGACTTTATGACCATCTTTTTACAAAAGAAAATATGAATGAAATAGAAGAAGGGAAAACATTTCTTGATTATTTTAATAAAAATTCACTGAAAATTTTAAAAAACTGTCCTGCTGAAATAAACCTTAAAAATGTAAAAGTTGGAGAAAGATACCAGTTTGAAAGAACTGGATATTTCTGTGTTGACCCTGATACAAAAGATGAGAAAATTGTATTTAATCTAACTGTAAAACTGAAAGACGAATGGAGTAAAATTAAAAATAGAAATTTAGAACAAAAGGAATAATGCTGACTTGACTTTTTGATTTTAGTTGGTATATATTATTTATGGGCTGTTAAACGATGATAAACTCTGGAATGTTAAAAAGGAGTTAAAATTATTATAGAAAGTTTTTCTGAAATAATCACTCAAAAGGTGTCCGCAAAATATTTAAAAATAGGAGTTGATTTAAGAAATATTCAGGCACTCCTGGGACATAAAACTTCAAAAACAACAGAAATTTATACTTCTGTAAATAGGGCAATCTTGACTGGCATAAAAAATCTTCCTGATTCAATTTCTAAGGAGAAACAAACATGATTGCATCCAGAGGTATACATAATAATACTGTGTATACACCTTCAAATTGGAAGGATATCAGCATTACGGATATAAACAAGTTAGGCGAAATCGGTGCGGTGGCTTATCAATAGATTTAAAAGGATGGAATCAATTATGGTATTATAAAGAAAACAATCATGGGTCAAGAAATTAAAACTAAAGGAAAAATAATGCTGGAAAAAGCGGAAAAAATAGGTGATTTTTGGGCATTTAAAGAGGGATCATTATCCGAGGATAAACAACTAATACTTTTTGATAATGTCCAATTTATCTACGAACTGGCTCTTGCACAACTTGAGTTGAAATCTTTGGGTGTAAAATTTGAAGTGACGAACGGGCTTAGAGAATTTAAACTTTTAGAAGAACCAGAAGATGTAAATCTTAAAAGAAAACTTGCTTATTTCAAATTGATAAAAGGAGAATATACGGATTACT